>JAUNXD010000076.1 GCA_030539985.1 Methanobrevibacter sp. | reverse complement strand
AATATTAGATATTATAGAAATAAGATTTGTTTAATTTAAACATATCTTTAATGTATGGAGGAATTATTTTGGGTATAAGTTTAAATATTGATGTGAAAAATGAAAATGAATTTAATCAGCAATTGCAGATGTACCTTGCTCAAGGTTACAGTATGCAAAGTAATTTCAATGGAACTGCTATTTTAAAGAAAAAATCTTACAGTATGGGAGTGTTAATTGTTTTAATTATTTTCTTTTTCCCTGCAGCCATTATTTATTATCTTGCCGCATCTGAAGATGTTGTAACAATTAATAATACTAATGGACGCTCATCAAGCGGTAATGCTAATGTTGGTTCGACTACTGAATCATTTGATTCATATTGTGAAGAATGTGGCCAGGGATTGTTCAAAGACTCTAAATTTTGCCCAGGTTGTGGAAAAGATTTGACTGAAATTGAAGATGAACCTGCTGAAACAGTTTCCGAAGAAAATACAACTGCTGAAGAAGTTCTTAAATGTAAAAGTTGCGGTACAGAATTAAGTGATGAAAACAAGTTTTGTCCTAACTGTGGAGAAAGTGTAGGTGCAGCTGAAGAGTGAGAAAAATGCCATTCTGCAATAATTGTGGTCAGGAAGTAACGGAGGGAGCAAAGTTTTGTTCCGGATGTGGAGCTTCACTAACAGATGAGACTCCATCATCAAACACACAGCAAAACAATACTTCAGGAAATATTTGTCCTAAATGTGGATCTTTAATACCATTCGGAAATGTGGCATGTACAAATTGCGGCAGTTTATTAAATCAGGATAAACATACCGCAGCAATTGTTTTAGGGTACATATGTTCAATATTTCTTCCGCTGTTCGGAATAATCTTTGGAATATATTTGCTAACCAGACAGAATAAGGATGTTCACAAGCATGGAATAATCATGATAATTCTATCTATAGTAATGATCATTATCTGGTGGCTATTCTTCTCATACATGGCTTATCAAAACAGTATGAGTTATTACAATAATTATTATGATGGATACAGCAGTTATGATGGCTATTATGACTACAATAATTATTATGACTATTAACATGACAGGTAATCGGTGAAATTATGTCCAAATTTTGCGATAAATGTGGATCCGAACTGAAAAAAGGAGATAAATTCTGTGATAAGTGCGGAAATAAAATAAAAATAACTGATAACATTTCTTCAAGTAGTACCACTTATTCCTGTCCGTATTGCGGGCAGAATATTCCATATTCAACCAGATGCCCTAAATGCGGAAAATCACTGAAAAATGATGATGCCGCAAAACTAGGATTGGGAATAATGGGTATTGTCATATTATTAATTTTAATATCAGGAATTTGTGGATTTTTATTAATTATATTTAGTCCAGGAGGATAATTATGGTGAAGTTTTGCGATAAATGTGGAGAGGAATTAAAAAACGAAAATGCAAGGTTCTGCGATAAATGCGGGGCTGAAGTAAAAATGGGAAGTAATCAAAACAATGCCAAAACAGCTAACATAGGAGGAATTGTATGCCCTCATTGTGGTCAGACTACCTCCATGGGACTAACCCATTGTGAAAAATGCGGTTCTTCATTTGAAGATAATCGTGTTGCAGTCATTATAGGTTATATTGTTTCTTTAATAATCCCAATCCTTGGTTTAATCCCTGCAATTTACTTATTGACAAGAAATAATGGGAAAGCCAAAACTCAAGGAGTATTAATTATAGGACTGATTATACTATCCGTTATATTGAATTTAATATTAAGAAGTTGGATTGTATATTTAATAATTATTATCCTAATTGTTGTAGGAATATATCTTTGGTATAACGATTTCACATTATTCGATTGAACATTTTGAGGATTAATAATATTCAAATTTAAAAAATATGAATTTCATGTCAAGATAATATTAATATCTCAGTTAGGTATTGTAGAAATCATGGCATGTTTTTTCTTTTTTTGTATCTTCGCTTGATTTATATTATGTTTTTGATATCTTGTTTTTATTCATTTTCCATGATTTCAATTCGATTAGATAAAATCGCTTTTCGGCCTTGCCTCAATTCCCAGTTTCCTATACATTGCCCTTGTGTCCTTGTTGGACTCGATTGCAAGGTATTTGTCCGGATCATCGCCATGGGTTGGAAGAACCGCTTTCACCATCCAATAATGTTTAAGCTCATGAGGGCGCCTGTTGAAGTTCCAATAGGATTCATCCACTCTTAAACTGGTATTCTCTTCAATGTGTTTTAGCGACTCGAATGAGGTGCAGTATGGGCTTGCGGTGATTAGGATAACGTAATTGTCCTTGATGAGTTCAACCAGCTCATGCTCGTATTTTCTGTTGTGGATTTTTTCAGGCAGTCTGTCATATCGGATGTCCCAGGAATTGGATATCAATGTGTAGTTCAAGTCAAGAAGGATGATTTTATCCTTGGGTATTTCGAGTTTTTTGTCTAAAACGGTTTCCTTTTCATTTTTTTCGATTAGTTTCTGTCCGCAGGTCAGACAGTACTCTTCATTGGAATTGTTTTCTGTGTTGCATGCAGGACAAATCATTCTAACACCTTCTGATTATAAGTCTGTCTAAACAAGTCAACAAAATAGTCAAAGTCCTCATCTGAACTGTATTTGAGCTTATAATCGGCGTTCAGACCTGGGGACTGTGAAATGTCAATGGTTTTATCTGCATTTTCAAGATCTTTTCCAAAAAGAAAAATGCTGAAGGATGATTTTAAAAACCTTACAACGCAAATAAGTTTGCCGTTGATTCTGAATGAAAACTGGTCAACCTGAAACCTCAATTCGACATCACTGAATTCATCCATTATTCTGTCCTTTAGGTTATGGTAGAGTTTTTTCATTTCATCGGATTTATCATCAAGCAAAAGATCTTCTGTATGTTTCAAATCCTCTAAATTGACATTTATTGATTTTATTTCACCTGTTTTGAGATTTTCGTATGTCACTTCGCCGTCATCAAACAATGCCACTTCCCATAGTTCAAAATTCTCTTCGGCTTCATCAACCTGTTCTTGGTTGAATTCAGGTCCGATTAATATGACCCTGACGTTGTCAAAATCAACATCGTTCTTGCCTTCAAGACGGTTTAAAAAGCATTCTTTGTTATTTTGCACTAAATCGTAGTATTCCTGTACCTGATTCAAAACGTTGAGATCCAATTGGTTTTGTCATCAAATGCAAGGTTATCCAGCCTGAAATCGTGGCATTTTATTTCGGAAGCAACAAAATTAATGCCAAAAAGTTTTTTTAGGCAGCTTTGTGTCAATGTATGAAGTATGAATTCACTTTCAAAGGGTATCTTCTTTCTCATGATGATATTTTTGATGATAATATTATTTAAACACAAGTTACCATATACATTAATATAACATTGAGGTGATTAGTTTGATTGAAATTAATGAAATACCTGAAGACTGGAATGAAGACCAGATTAAAATCTATGAAATCTATTCCAAACTGGATGATGGCAATAAAGAAGCTATCGAGGAGTTGGAAAAGATATTGACCAAATGGCTGGGTGAACTTAAGATCGTTTCCTGGAACTGCAACGGAAAATTCAGGGAAAAATTCAAGGAGATTGTTGAAGAGGATGCTGATATTTACGTGATTCAGGAATGCGAAGACCCCGCCCAATCAACAGATGAGGAATACAGGGAATTTGCAGGAGAAAACTACATCTGGACAGGTCACCTTCACTACAAGGGACTTGGCATATTTGCAAAGGAAGATGTCAAACTCGAAAAAATCAAAACCAATGGTGAATTCGAACATTTCATTTGCGTTAAAGTCAATGATTCCTTTAATCTTCTTGGAATCTGGGCAATGCCGAAGTATGTTCAGATGATACACGGATTCTTTGATGCCAATGAGGATCTGTTTGATGAGAATCTGATAATGTGCGGTGACTTTAACAGCAGCGTTGTATTCAATTACCATCATCCGAAAGCGAAAAACCATACTAAATTAAATCATAACCTTGAAAGCAAAGGTTTGAAAAGTGTATATCATGATTTGACTGGTGATGAGCAGGGTGAGGAAAAATCAATGACATTTTATCAATCAAGGCATTTGAACAATCCTTTCCATATGGATTTTGTCTATGCCGGTGAAAATGTAGTCAAGGAATTTGAGATTCTTGACCAGTACAAATGGATTACTGTAAGCGACCATCTTCCATTAGTGTTTAAAATTTAGAATTATTGTTTGAATTAGATTAAAACAATATTTTTTTTATTTTTGAATCATGGTTTCTGGTGATGATATGGAACTTGACAATAAATACGTTTTGCACATACCATTAAGCAAGTGGGAAAATGATAAAATTATACCTCTTGATATAGGTGACCTTATTGATGAACTGATTAAAAGTCTTGAAGTTCAAGGATTTGACAGTTTCTACCTCACCAAAGTGAAGAGTTACTATAAGTCCCGCAGTTACGATGAGGTTCTAATCACGATTTTTGCAGGTGATAGTGATTCTCCCCGTGAAATTTTCAGGGACTGGTTTTTCAAACATAATGATGTCCTCTGCCAGGAGGAGTTTGCATATGAATTCAACAATCGATTGATTGTCGAGACAATTTAAAAGAGAAGGATAATATGGATGAATGGGGCGATGATGCATATCCGGTAATTTTTAAAGAAGAGGAAAGATCCCTAAAAACATCAAATGGTTCATGCTGCGGAGGGCTTTTCGTTTTCGTTATGATTGGTTTGGCTCTGGTGATATCGGAAGGTATTTTAATGTTTTAATGTAATCTAATAATAGGTGATAATGTGCCGACATGTCCTAACTGCGGTGAAATAGTGATGAACGGGGACCCTTACTGTCCCAATTGCGGAACAACCTTTAAAAGGTCCAATGTTGAAGGTCTAGTTGATGAATTCAAGAATTTCCATTTTTATGCTTTTGACGGGTATAATATCGGAAATTATGAATTTGCCATGAATTCACTCAGTGTTGCATTTGGAAAATATATGCACATGACCAATTCCCAAAGGGCACGTGTTAAACATGCTTGAAAGGGATTGGGTTGTTGATTTGTGCTGCATTACAATTAATAGCAATGGCAGTTTTCAGCGCCGTGCATCACAAATCATTTATGAAATGGAGTTTGAGCTTAAGCAATGCGAGGGATGCTACTGCATATATCCTGCATATTATAAATTCTGCACCAAATGCGGAAAGCCTCTTGTGTGGAATTATGATTTGTGAATTTCCCTGATGCTGATTTACCAGTTAAAATGAAATCATATTTTTTTTGAAATTTTCGTGATGGCGGCTAATATTAAAAGGGAGAATTCTAGGAGAAAAACTCCTAGATGGAGGTTTTTACTTTGAAAACTTATCGTTCTCACTATTTAGTTTATTCGGAGTCATATATAAAGTTTTTCGAATGTAAGTGCTTGCTTGCATCCTTAAATTGCTTAAAAGGAATTGCTAATTATCATTTTAATAAAACAGCCATTCATAAAGCAAAACATATACTTGATTTAAATACCTCCATTGATATAAATAAACATGATAATCTGACTTTCAGGTTAAAAAATGTTCCAATGGGGAGGTTAAATCTAATGAAAATGAAAAGTATAATGCTTGCATGTTGTCTTCTTTCGGTAATTCTCCTGGCAGGTGCCGTCAGCGCATCAGATGATACGCTGAATGTCACAGATGACGGATCCGATTCGGTTCTTGAATCCAGCGAGAACTCAGAAATCCAGGAGGCTTGTGATGAGGATGTCCTGAAAGCCGACGATGCAACATTCACAACACTTCAGCAAAAAATCAATGATGCCGGGGAAGGCTCAACAATAATCTTGAACAACAGCTACAGGTATGATGACGGCTTTGACACCGGCGGAATCGTGATTTCAAAATCAATCACAATCGACGGAAGGGGTTTCACCCTTGATGCAAACAACAAGGCAAGAGTGCTTAAAATCACTGGCGCATCCAATGTTGTCATCAAGAATCTGAATATTCAAAACGGATTCCTATGCGGACACATTGAAAAAAGTGGATACAACGGTCTTCTTGAGGTATATGTTATGGGTGCAGGTTCAGGAATCTATATTAAAGACAGTAATGTGACCGTAACCGGATGCACATTTTACAAAAACAACGTGGAAGGTAGTGGAGGAGCAATATGTGCCTACAACAGTGACTTGACCGTTACCGGTTCGGATTTCATTGAAAATCAGGCAATAAATGACAGCTATGGCGGAGGGGCAATATATGCCTACAAATGCAATTTAAACGTTTACAGTTCAAACTTCTACTATAATAATGCCATCGGCGATGAGGACAGTCGGGGTGGAGCGATAAGCGTAAATGAGAAATCCACCATAGTGATAAAGGGATGTGATTTCACAGGAAACTTTGCCGTGGATGAAGGTGGAGCAATCTGCACCTTCAACTTCCATGACGATATACTCAGGATGACGATTGAGGATTCAAACTTCAACGACAATATTGCCTTGAGGTGCGGAGGCGGAATCTACATCTGCAAAACCATTTTAAACGTTACCGGTTCCTCATTTAAAGGCAACATGGTTTATGCGATTCATGCCCAGCAGGGCGGCGGAGCCACAGTGAGATCCACAACATTCACAGACAATGAAATCCATGTATATGAAAGCAATGTGGACACGACCGGATGCGGATTCTATTATACAACACAATTAGTGTCTAAAGACATGTCAGTAACCTATAACGCCAACGGCTATCTGGTGATTACTCTGAAAGACTCTTTTGAAAGACCGGTTTCAGGCGTTAAGCTGTCAACCAATCTGAAAGGGTTCGCTTCACTGACGACTGATTCCAACGGTCAGGTCAAGATACCAGTGGGAAAACTTGCCCCTAAAACCTATGATGTTAGGATTTCATTCAAGGGTGCTTCCAAATACCTCGAATCCTCAAAGACAGTTAAGGTCACAGTCAAAAAGGCAACTCCAAAACTGACTGTGAAGGCAAAATCCTTTAAAAAATCAGTTAAAACCAAAAAATACACTGTCACATTAAAGGATAATATTAACAGGGCCATTAAAAACGTTAAGGTTACTCTTAAAATCAACGGGAAAACCTACACTGCCAAAACTGACGGCAAGGGAAAGGCCACCTTCAAGATTAAGAAACTGACTAAAAAAGGCAGTTACAAATCAACCGTTACCTATAAAGGGGATGGCTGTTACAATAAGGTAGTTAAAAAGGTTAAAATTAAGGTCAAATAGATGTCATCCGGCATCTATCTATTTTTTTTCTTTACATTTTTTTTGTCAAAACCGTAACATTTATAAACCTCATCTTACTAACATTTTATTAACAAACTTGTTATTATTTTGTGTATAAAATTTTTTTAGATAAACCGTCATCAAAACCTAAATAGTGAGGGTTATTCAATTAAATGGGTGTTAAAAATGAATGAACTTCTAAAGCAATGCAAAACCGCACAGATGTATGAAAATTACCCAAAAATACTCGACCTTACCAGTGAAATACT
>JAUNXD010000313.1 GCA_030539985.1 Methanobrevibacter sp. | reverse complement strand
CAAGAAGAAAAAGAAAAAAAGGAAAAACCAGACATTGGTGAAGTTATAGAAGAATTCAAAAGAAAAAATAAAAGTAATGAAAGTTCACTGTCCTATGGTGACAACTCCAATAACTCTTTTATATTAAATAATAAATGATTCTTCATGATTAGAGGTTGATATGATGTCAGATATTATAAGAGATGACGGTAGGAAATTTGATGAATTACGTCCTATTAAAATTGAAGCAGGTGTTCTTGAACGTGCAGATGGTTCAGCTTACTTGGAAGTAGGTGGAAATAAAATATTGGTAGCTGTTTACGGTCCTAGGGAATCATACATTAGAAGATTACTTGAACCTAATACTGGAGTAATAAGATGCAGATATAACATGGCTCCATTTTCAGTGGATGACAGAAAAAGACCAGGACCTGACAGAAGGTCATCTGAGATTTCTAAAATTACTGCTGATGCTTTAAGACCAGCATTAATGTTGGAGAATTACCCTCGTTCAATGATTGATATTTATATAGAAGTAATAGAAGCGGAAGGAGGAACCCGTTGTGCTGGAATCACAGCCGCTTCTGTTGCGCTTGTTGATGCAGGAGTGCCTATGAAAGATATTGTTGTAGGTTGTGCTGCAGGTAAAGTTTATGATGAAATAGTCCTTGATTTATCTGAAAAAGAAGATAAGGAAGGTCAAGCTGATGTTCCAATAGCCATGATGCCAAGAACTGGCGAAATCACATTATTGCAAAGTGATGGTGATTTGACTGAAGAGGAATTTGCAAAAGCAATCGATTTGGCTATGGAAGGATGTCGTAAAGTAAACGAGATTCAAAAAGAAGCTTTAATGAAAAAATATTCTATAGAATAGTGGGTGGATAATATGGAGATAGTACCAGAAATTACAAGAAGAAGTATTACAAACCTTGTCCTAAATGATAAAAGAGAAGACGGTAGGGGACTTGACGAATATAGGGACATTTCTATTGAAACTAATGTTATTTCTAAAGCTGAAGGTTCTGCCCGTGTTAAAATTGGTGGAACCCAAGTTATTGTAGGTATTAAACCACAACTTGGAAGCCCATTTCCAGATACTCCTGATTTAGGAGTTTTAATGACTAACTGTGAAATGTTGCCAATGGCTGATCCTAACTTTGAACCAGGACCACCAAGCGATGATTCAATTGAACTTGCACGTGTAGTCGACAGAGGTATCCGTGAAAGTGAATTGGTGGAATTGGACAAATTATGTGTTGAAGAAGGAAAACATGTCTGGATGCTGTTTATCGATTTACACATTATAGACAACTGCGGAAACCTTTTTGATGCATGTGAATTGGCTGTTATGGCTGCTTTAAAAACTACTAAATTGCCTGTTGCAACCATTGTTGATGAAGAAGTCGTCATTAGTGAAGATGAAACCTTTGATTTACCGATTAATAATGAGTTAGCTTTATGTACTTTTGTTAAAATCGGTGACAAAATGGTCATTGACCCAACATTGTCCGAAGAAAAGGTAGCTAGTGCTCGTTTAAATGTTGGTGTTACAAAAGACGGTCACATCTGTTCAATGCAAAAAGGCGGAAAAGAACCATTGACCAAAGAGGATATTCTTTTCGCTGTTAATTTAGCAGTAACAAAAACTAAAGAATTAGTAGAACATCTTTAAATGTCTTCAGGACGATTAAGATTTCTAAATTCTTTTTTTTCTATTTTTTTATTATCAATCAGAACAAATTTTGTATCTATTTTTTCAATCAGTCCCTTAATGTGCAGTATGTCTTCAT
>JAUNXD010000312.1 GCA_030539985.1 Methanobrevibacter sp. | reverse complement strand
TTTACATCAATAATATTAACGACTGGATTAATCTTTTAAATGAAAACAATGGTTCTTCATTTCCTTTGATTGAAAACAAGTCCTCAGCTTATTTTATTGCTGAATACTTGGTTTATCTTTTTGCCGATAAGATTATATTCACCAATGAAAATCAGCGCGAAATAATGCTTAGACAATTTCCGGTTGATGTTTATGATTTCGTTTTGGATAAAAGCGAAATAAAAAGCCATCCTACTTTAGAAGAGAAATATTATCATATTGAAGAAGCTGAACTGGATTTGAATGATGAGTATATAAACATTGCATACTTCGGTTCAGATTATTATGGAAAAAGGCACTTCGAACCGCTGTTTTTTGCATTGGAATCACTTAATCATAAGTATAAAGAAAAAATTAAATTGCACATTTTCATTAATGATAGGAAATTACTTAAAGGGCTGATTTCCACATTATCTGTCAGCGACAATATCATCATCAGAAAGCCATTGAAATATCTTGAATTTTTAAATGCAACCACTAAATTCGATATATTGGTTGTCAATGATGTAATTACTGATGGAGTATATGAAATAAACCCGTATCTGCCTTCAAAACTTTCAGATTATCTTGGATCTTCCAGTGACATATGGGCAATATCTGAAAGGGGAAGCCCATTGTCAAAGCGGGAAGTTAAGTATAAATCTGATATTCATGATTTTGAAAGCTGTGGAGATGCATTGATTGGAATCTTAAATGACAATGGTTATGTTGATGAAAATTACTCCTTTGATGAGTATTATAATGCCAGATTGACTTCACTTAACGAACTGTATGAAAAGGAGTTCAAAAAAAACGTTAAGCTTAAAAAGCAGTTGAAAGAATTGAAAAAGGAAAAGCCTCAAAAGAGGTTTAGGATATTTTAGTGTGTGTTTTGATGTATGATGTGTCAGTTATCATACCGGTTTATAATGTTGAGAAGTACTTGAATGAATGTTTAAACAGCGTATGCAGTCAGACATTGACTAATATTGAAATTATCTGTGTCAATGACGGTTCGACTGACGGTTCAGCCGATATTTTAACTGAATATGCTGAAAAGGACAACCGGATTAAAATCATTTCACAGGCCAATCAGGGGCTTGCTGCATCCAGAAACAACGGATTGAAAGAGGCTACTGGTAAATATGTTTATTTTTTGGATTCTGATGATTATATTGAACCGATATGCTTGGAAAAGCTTGTAAACAATGCTGTTTTAAACGATTCTGATGTTGTACTGTTTAAATTTCAGAAGGTCGATGACTTTAAAAACATACATAATAGGGGCATTGAATTCAGGATAGATGAGATATTCGGTGATATCGATTACGATAACTTTTCCTTCACCTATCATGACATTAAAAGGCATGTGATGAATTCCGCATTTTCCGCATGTTTGAAATTGTATAAAAGGCAGTTCATAGAATCCTATGAGTTTCCCATTGGCGTCAATTTTGAGGATGTGCCGGTTCACGTTAAGGTAATGGTTACTGCTGGAAAAATCTCTTTTGTTCCGGAATTTTTATATAATTACAGATCAAATCCCGATTCCATTTTAAACTCGACGGCCAACGGTTTTGACATATTTAAAGTAATAGATATGGTTGAAGATTACTTGAGGCAAAACGGTTTTTACAGTGAACTTGAGGATGAATTCATTTTCTTTAAAATTGCACAAATCCTTTTATATATGGATTCTGAAAAGTCTGATGAGTATTTTTTCAAGGCCAAAGAGGAATTTTCAAAAATTACAGTTAA
>JAUNXD010000075.1 GCA_030539985.1 Methanobrevibacter sp. | reverse complement strand
CAATCCAACTTCAGACAACTGGAGCGGTCTTTTAATCATAACCGATCCTGATGACTCCAGAATAGCTCGTGAATTGAACATTGAAATTCCTGGAGAATATTGTTTAAGGGTAAGATAAAGGTGTTTTTGTGTTACGTTTGGATATGGAATTGAATAAGGATATAATAATGGAGCTTAAAAAGCCTTTGGGCAAGTTATATCCTGACTTTGAAGATGCCATTGATGAAATCAAATCTTCAGAGTTTTTAATTTCTGTCGGCGATGCAACATTTGCCAATCTTACAAAACATGAATTATATCCGAATATCGGTATAATTGACAATTTAATTCAAAGAAAAAATCATACTCATGAAATTATACGTGCAGATCATATTTTAAAAGCAGAAAATCCTGCCGGATACCTGACTGATGATCTATGGGAAACCATAGGCCAGGCTCTTGAATTATCTAACACTGGCGAATGTTATGTAATTGAAGTAGCAGGGGAAGAAGATCTTGCAGTTCTTCCTTGCATCATGTTAGCAAATCCCGAAACTACTATATTATATGGTCAACCCAATGAGGGATTGGTGCTTTTGAAAGCTCGTGATTTAAAGGATAAGGCTAAAAAGCTTATTGATGGATTTATCGAAATAAATTAAATGAGGTTTTATCATGGAAATTGAAATTTTCGAAGAAAAAGAAAATAAATTATTTAACAGAAAAGAAATCAAATTTTATGTTGATTATGATGGAGAAGCAACTCCTAAAGTATTAGACATTAAATCAAAATTAGTTGCTTTATTAAACACTAAAAAAGATTTAATTGTAGTTGACAATGTACAGCCACACTACGGTGAACCTAAAGCTGCAGGATATGCTAAAGTTTACGATACCGTAGATGATTTAACTTACATTGAAGCTAAACATGTCATTGCTAAAAACGAAGAACCTGAAGAAGAACCTGCTGAAGAAGAAGCAGAAGAAGCAGAAGCTGAAGAATAGGTGATTTTAATGGTAAAAAAATCTGATTTATACGAAGTTGATGGAGACAAAATTGTAAGAAAAAACCAAATTTGTCCTCGTTGTGGCGAAGGTGTATTCATGGCTGACCACGGTGACAGAGTCGCCTGCGGTAAATGCGGATACACTGAAATGAAAAAATAAGATTTTTTATAAATCTTTTTTCTTTTTTTATTTATTTTATTTTTAATTTTTAATCATTTTTAAGAAGGGATTTCTTTGGATAATATTAGGAATGGTCGTTTTAAGACTGGAATGACTGATGAAGCAGCCGAATACACTTCATCTTTTGATGCAGACAAATATCTCTTTGAAGCGGATATAAAAACTAATTTTGCACATACCTCAATGCTGAAGCATGAAGGCATTATCGATGCTGAAATCGCAGACAATATCCTGTGCGCTCTTGACAATCTAAAGGAAGAGGGCTTTGATGCATTGGTGTTTGACGCTTCCGTTGAGGATGTCCACATGGCTATTGAAAATTATGTGACTTCCAAAATCGGTCCCGAAGCCGGATTCATGCATACAGCAAAATCACGTAATGATCAGGTTGCATGTGATGTTAGACTGGTTTTAAGGGATATGATTGAAGAAATTCAGATAGGAATTTTGGAATTCATGGAAGGATTGGTCACAATGGCCGGAGAGCACCTTGAAGATGTTTTCATAGGTTTCACTCATCTTCAGCATGCCCAGCCTATTACAATAGCTCATCATCTGATGGCTCATGTGCAGGCTTTAAAAAGGGATTATGAGCGTCTGGCAGATACATATAAACGTGTAAACTTGAACCCGTTAGGTTCAGCCGCTATGGCAACCACAAGTTTCCCGATTAATCGTGAACTGACCACAAAACTATTGGGATTTGATGCATATCTTGAAAATTCAATGGATGGTGTTTCAGCACGTGATTTCATCTCAGAGACAGTATTTGATTTGGTGGCATTGTCTTCCACATTGGCTAAAATCTGTGAGGAACTTGTTTTATGGAGCACTTATGAATTTGGCGTTATTGAAATGGCTGACGAATATTCATCAACTTCCTCCATTATGCCTCAAAAGAAAAACCCTGACGTTGCTGAACTTGCCCGTGGTAAGACAAGCATTGCCACCGGTGAGCTTATTACAATTTTAACTATTCTAAAGGCAATTCCATATACTTACAATAGGGACTTGCAGGAAATAACTCCTCATTTATGGAATGCCGTCAATGTGACAAGGGACACACTGTCCATCGTTACAAAAATGATGCTGTCTGTTGAATTCAAGGTGGACAGGTGCGCAGAGCTTGCAGGAAAGAACTTTGCAACCGCAACCGACCTTGCAGACATAATGGTTCGTGAAAAGGAAATTCCGTTCAGAACCGCTCACAAGATTGTTGGAAGAATCGTCAACGAGGCCACAGCAAGTAATATGGCTGAAGAGGACATCACTTCCAAATTCATTGATGATATTGCAGTGGAATTGGGTTTTGATGAATTGAACCTTGATGATGAGTTGATTCAAAGGGCTTTAAATCCTGCTGAAAATGTCAGAATCAGAGCTGTTGTTGGTGGACCTGCACCTGAAATGGTTGAGATGGCACGTGACAACATCAAAGAATTTTTAAATGAGGAATTCGAGAAAAAAGGAATCTGATTTCCTTTTATTATTTTTTTTATAACATGAAATTTTTAACATTTGACGAATCAAGGGACTTTCCCTACTACAATCACAATCCAAGAATTTCAAAATCAGCCTGGTTTGTTTTGCTGTTTTGTGTGATGATTTCATTTTTGTTTTATGGAGTCATAGGTGGGTTTTCAGAATTTGTCGGAAGCATTTTCTTCTGCTTTACTATGCTGATTCCTCTTTTGTACTATTCAAATTGGGATTATTCCCTGTTTTTGAGAAAACCTACTAAAAATGAGATAATCCTTGCTGTATTGATGTTTATGGGGTATATGGTTTATGCAATTGTTTTAGGTGACATTTTGGATTATTTTGCCTTAAGCGGTGTTTCAAATCCTGATTTATCAATCAATTTGGAAAGCGTTGTTTCACTGGTATTTGCCATGATGGGTGAGGAACTGGTCAAATTCATCCCCCTGATGTTTTTCATGCGTTTTGTTTATAAATTCACAAGCAACAGAAAGCTTGCGATTATAGTTTCATCAGTTATAGTATTGATCGGTTTCGGTTTGATTCATTATGACTATCCAAACAATACAATTTATTCTATCTTCCTTTTGCAGGGTTTGGGTACAGTATTTGAGCTTTACGGATACCTTAAAACCAAAAACATTTTTGTGCCGTATATTTCTCATATTTTAACCGATGCAACCATATATATTTTACTATTGTCCGGTTTGGTGCCTGCTTAATCAGGTTCCATATATTTTTTACTTTCAAAATTAATTTAGGTATACCTAAACTTTATATATATTGAAAGATAAAATAATGATTGCAGAGGTAATCATTGATTGTCGATGCTGGTTGTGAAATGGGATATCCTAAGAACTTATCGGATTCCAGCGAATCTGGTAGGTAGCTCAGCTCTTAGGCCATCCCAAAGCAATCATTAAATAGTTGATGGAGGCTTTTTGATGGAAAGTGATCAATTATCAATGGTTTTTTTTTCTTTTTTCATTCCGGGACTTGGTCAGGCCATTGAAGGATACAAAACAAGAGGAATCATACTGTTTGTCATTGCAGTAATCATAGCTGTTGTTTTCTATTTTGTGCATGTGCCAAACAATATGGGGCATGTGGTTTCAATCATATATGGTCTTATTGCAGCATATGATGCATACAGGTTATATTAAGTTATTATTTTGTTTTATAAAAACTCCAAATCAAGTCAAGTGCCTCGCCGGGCTCAAGTGCACCTGAACGGGTTTCCCTGAGTATTCTTTGTATTGAAAACTTTTTGAGATATGGGAATTTTTTGTGAACCTCATAAAGCAGCGGACATCCGAATCCTTTGAATGTATTTAAATCATAGTTTTTGATTAAGGATTTTATCTCTTGCTTGCCGACACTTAAACTTGCCGGAAGGTTCAGTCGATATAATGAATCATCCTGCATATTTATGCATTGACTGCCGGTTGCAAGCATATCACCAAAGACAATTATAGGTATTTCGTTAACTTTTGCATATTCCTTTACAAGTTCTGAAGTTCTTTTCGAACATCTTCCGCAAGGATGAAGCCTTCCAGTAAATGATTCCTGAATAATTTCACAATAGTCTGCATGGATATACTCATGAGGTATGCTTAATGATTCTGTTATCAGTTTTATGTTTTGCTTGAACTGTTTCGGCAGGATTATTGTCCCCGGATCAATCGTAACGCCAACAGGATTAAAACCCAATTTCTTAGCCAAAATCAGGGAAAAACTGCTGTCAACACCACCTGAAAGTGCAACGACCGCTTCCGGATTTGAAGATTCATCAAATTCGTAATCATTAAAATACTTTTCAAAGTTAAAGCTGTAGATATTGTCAAGCTTATATTCGATTGTAGTTTTAAGGTTTTTCAAACCCACAGAATCCAGATTCAGGTTTTCAACAGTTTTTTTGGATAATTTCAACTTATACTCCTTGTTTAAAAAATCACCATAGGATTCGACATGGATGCTGTCCAGGTCAAGTTTTTCCTTAAGTTTTCCAACAACCCATCCGCCTTTTCCTATGATTGCTGATTTGTCCGGCCTGTCCTCTGTGATAATCCACAGTTCATTGTTTTCAAGGTAAATCTTTTCAATTGAAATGTTCACATTCTCATGGCTGATTTCATCACGGATTAAGTTAACTTCATCTAAAATAAATTCTTTGGTATACATTTTTTATCTAATATTATTTTTGAACTTACAAATTAAATAGTTTTAACAATTTCTTTTTATAAATATAGTTTAGAGGGAACGATTATGAAATATAGGAAATTAGGAAACACTGGAATTGAAGTGTCTGAAATTGCATTTGGTGCCGAATTTCTTGTTCAAAGGCCTTATGAAGATACAGAAGTATTGATAAGGGCATGTGAAGCTAATGGAATTAATTTTGTTGACTGCTGGATGAGTGAACCCGACGTGCGCTCTCACCTGGGCCGTGCAATCGGGGACAATCGTGAAAACTGGGTAATCCAGGGTCATATCGGCTCAACATGGCAGAACAACCAGTATGTAAGAACCCGTGAAATGGATAAGGTAATCCCCGCTTTTGAGGATTTCATGGAACGCTTTCAAATAGACACTCTTGACTTTGGCATGATTCATTATGTTGACCAGCTTGATGACTACAACGAGATAATGAACGGCCCATTCATAGAATATGTTCGAAAACTGAAAGATGAGGGAACAATAGCTCATATCGGACTGAGCACACATAACCCTGACATTGGTCTTCTTGCAGCTCAAAATCCTGAAATCGAACTTCTGATGTTTTCAATCAATCCAGCTTTTGACATGTTCGGCTCAATGGATGATATTGAGGAGTACCGAAAGGAAGATGCTTATGACGATCCGATGTTCGGATTGAATCCTTTAAGGGCTGAAATCTATGAGATGTGTGAAAACAACGGAACTGCACTGACAGTAATGAAAGGATTTGCCGGAGGAAACCTGCTTTCAGATGAAACCTCTCCTTTCGGTGTGGCACTGACACCGATACAATGCATTCATTATGCATTGGAACAGAAAGGAGTGTCAAGCATTTTTGTAGGTGTAAAGACAGTCGAAGAACTTGAGGAATCCCTTAAATACTGCAGCGCAACCGACACTGAAAAGGATTATGCACAAGTCCTAAGGAACGCTCCGAAACATTCATTTGACGGACAGTGCACATACTGCGGCCATTGTGCGCCATGCACTTCAGAAATCGATATAGCGATGGTTAATAAGTTGTTCGACCTTGCAAAAAACCATGATGAGGTTCCTCAAAGCGTGCAGGAACATTACAACAATCTGAAATTCACCGCAACAGAGTGCATTGCATGCGGTGACTGTGAACCTAGATGTCCTTTCAACGTTCACATTGTTGATGTCATGCTTGATGCACAGGATCTGTTTGGTTTTTAAGGGAAAATAATTAATATTTTCCATTTTAATTTTTTCAACAAATACTTTAATAATTCATTTTTACATATTATTTAACATGGCGTATGAAATCAAAAACAAAAAAAACATTTCAACAATTGGAGTGCATGCCGGCCAGGAAGAAGTGGATGAAACCGGCTCCAGAGTAACTCCGATTTATCAAACAACATCTTATGTGTTTGACTCACCCGAACAGGCTGCAAACCGTTTTGCACTTAAGGAAGGGGGAAACATCTACTCAAGATTGACTAATCCGACTACTGAAACTTTTGAAAAAAGAATGGCAGCCATTGAAGGAGGAACAGCGGCTTATGCAACAGCTTCAGGAATGGCAGCAATATTTTATGCAATCATCAATATAACACAGGTTGGAGACAATATAGTTTCAGCCGACAACCTCTATGGCGGAACCTATGAGCTTTTTGAAAATACCCTTGAGGAACTGGGTCGAAGCGTAACATTCGTTGATTCCCAGTCACCTGAGCTTTTTGAACAAGCCATTGATGAGAAAACACGTGCGATTTATGTCGAATCAATAGGAAATCCTAAACTGGACATTCCCGATTTTGACAGGATTTCTGAAATAGCACATAGTCATGGAATTCCTCTGATAGCCGACAATACAGTAGGTATAGGTTCTGTAAGGCCATTTGACCATGGAGCAGATATTATAGCTTCATCCGCTACAAAATACATTGGCGGACATGGTACAACACTTGGAGGAATCATCATTGAAAAAGGTGACTTTGACTGGATGAACGGTAAGTTCCCGACATTAAGCGAACCTGATGAGACATACAACGGTTTGATATTTGGCGAAACATTCAAGCAGGCAGCTTTCACAACAAGAATCAGAGCCGTCATCGGAAGGGATACCGGTGCTGTTCCCTCTCCGTTCGGATCATTTTTACTCCTTCAGGGTCTTGAAACATTGGGCTTGAGGATTGAAAGGCACGCTTCAAATGCAATGGCAGTGGCAGAGCACCTTGAAGCTCATCCTAAGGTTGCCTGGGTAACATATTCTGGTTTGGAGTCATCCCCTAACCATGAGGTTGCCAAAAAATATGCAGAGAAAGGTTATGGTGGAATCGTTTCATTCGGTTTGAAGGCAGGATATGATGGTGCATTGAAATTCATTGAAAACGTTGAACTGATTTCCTTTTTGGCAAATATCGGTGATGCAAAGTCTCTTGTGACTCATCCGGCATCAACCACTCATTCACAATTGTCTGAAGAACAGCAGCTGTCCACCGGCGTAACACCTGATCTTATAAGGTTTTCCGTTGGCATTGAAGATATTGAAGATATCCTCGCTGATGTTGATCAGGCTTTGGATAAAATTTAGATAATTTTATCCTTTTACTTTTTTTATTCACGATTTTTAATTTTCTTTAACTAAACTTGTTGCTTTATGCTTATATTTAAATATAATTTATAATATAAATTATGACTGTAGGGAATTATTTCCTTATACTTAAATTAATATTAAGGGATAAACA
>JAUNXD010000311.1 GCA_030539985.1 Methanobrevibacter sp. | reverse complement strand
ATGCGTATAACCAACCAAAGAATATTAATGCGAGTGATAATAAAAATACTGGAGATGTAACATCAATCAGACCATTGTGGACAGCCGCTGCAATATCTGTAATGTTAACGCTACCGGTTAACGCAAGCAAGAATCCAATTCCCAAAAGCAACATTGGAGAACCTATGGATCCTAAAATCATATATTTTAAAGCCATCTCGTAACTGTAATCAATTGAAGATGCAGCTACAATTCCCACTTGTGCAAGTGCCAATATTTCAAAGAACACAAACATGTGGAATATGTCGTCGGTTAAAATCATTGCAGTTACTGCGGAAGTACCCAGAAACAACAGGAAGAGATACGGTCCTGAAACTTTCTTGTACTTTGTTAAGTAAATGAAGATTACTAAAAATGTTAAAAGGCCGATAACGCCTATAAATATTTGCTGCAGGAATGTGAATGAATATGTGATTGCCGGATGATATAAAATTCCGGTAACATTATCCATCATCGGCTGATAACCACCAAAGTAGTGCAGACCGTAATTGGACAATATAGGAATCAGCGGCAGACAAATTGCCACAACAAATGCAAAAATCTTGGTTACAGTGTTGAATTTTGAAAAGGCACTAATCAATAATGCTGCCATTAACGGAACAATAACCATAAGTGGAATTAATTCATTCATCGTATTCCTCCCTTTTTGATGTATCCGCCAACATTACTTTAGTAGATAATGTGCCGTATCTTCTGTATAAAACCATTACTAAAGCAAGCATTACCGCAAGGGTACTTGCACCGATAACGATACTGGTAAGTACCAAACCGAAAGGTAAAGGATAAGCAGCGTTTGCCGCAAACCATGAAGTATCCATTCCAGGCATTAGAATCGGTACGACACCGCCTGCCTTATAACCAATAGCAACAATGAAAAGATTTACTCCCTCTTCAATGAAGCTGATACCGATAATCTTTTTAATGATATTATCAATAAAAATTGCTGAATAAAGTCCGATAACGACTAAAGCAGCAGATGTTAACAATATCACAAGTTGTACCTGTGCCATTAGCCATCACTCCTTTGAGTTTTTTTAACGGCCAGTGCAATGAATATAGGTACTATTGCAGCCTCAACGATTGCCTGTGTCAAAGCAACATCAGGTGCAAGCAACACTTGGAACAATACCGCAAGAGCCGCACCACTGAATCCGGTTAAAATTGCAGCTTTCAGCAAATCCTTTTGAATAAGAGCAAGAATTGCACTTAATACTATTAAAATAGACAATACAATTTCCAACATACTTACTCACCCTCATCAATTTCTATTGTAGTTACTGAAAATCTATCATCAACTTTAAGTTTTTCTGAATTTTCACTTTCTAAAGCTTGCATCTTTTCTTTAGGATGAATAAATGGATGATTTTCATCTACATCTTGCTCAACTGTCATTAAATCAACATTATTTTCTCTATCTTCTTTCTTCCAATAAGCGTTAGCTATTGCATGTGCTGAAAATGGTGCTAAAATAAAGTAAATTCCAGCTAAGAGATATTGGCCAAGGCCTATCATAGCAATAATGCAGGCAATATCGAACAAACCAACGATGTGGATTCTTCCATAAACCGCATTTCTGGTATTTTTGCTTAAACTGATAAGACCCACTGCAGACACTATAATCAAAAATGCCGCAATAATCAGAAGGATTGATTGGATGTATTCGATCATTTATCTTCCCCTCCAACTGTTACAGCGAAAGCAATAGTTCCTACAAAACCAAAGAATATTAAAGCTAAAGATA
>JAUNXD010000310.1 GCA_030539985.1 Methanobrevibacter sp. | reverse complement strand
TATCCACATTTATCGATATGATAAAAGAATCCAATTCATATGGAGTAATTGTAACTCATATGGCAAGAGAGCTAATGAATTACACAAATATCCGTGTGGACGGTATTGAAGCTAAAGGATTGGATGAAAATTACAATTTAATTGTCGATAGAACACCTAAAATGAATTTCCTCGCAAAAAGTACCCCGGAATTAATTCTGAAAAGAATATATGAAAAATCAGATGATGATTTAAAAGCTGTATATGCAAGAATTTTAGAAAAATTCTAAACCATATACTACTTTTTACTATTTATGGCTAAACTAATATTTACTTTAAATTATAAATATTATACATAATGGTGATAATATGAAAACTATACATAAAATTCTCATCATTATTTTAATTATTTTAATTGTCATTGGAGTTTTAGCATTTGGAGGCAACACCACACAAAAAGGTGAAGGAATTTCATATAATGAATCTGCACTTTCTGAAAAACTCTCAATTGATATGAATAACTGGAACTATGATGAAACAAATGACATTTACTATCAAATCGGATTAATATACTGTACAAACCCTGAAGATACAAATTATGAATCCTGCGGAATTTATATTCCTGGAAAGTACTTTAATGGAGAGAAAAATTCAAATGGAACTTATACATGTACAATAAATGATACAGGCAAAGTTGGAAATTACACTGCCAGCTCAGCACCTATTGTAATGCCTGTAAATACTCCAGGTTATTCTTCATGCGCTTCACCAACCAGTTTCAGCGGAGATAGTGTGAAAGATTATGCAGATGCAGGATTTATTTATCTGGATGCCGGATGTAGAGGAAGAGACAATGCAGAAGCCCCTGATGGAGTCACTGACCTAAAAGCAGCAGTTACTTACTACAGATTCAACGGCGATGTATTGCCTGGAGATGCAGATAAAGTCTTTACATTTGGCCACAGTGGTGGAGGAGCACAATCCGCAATAATGGGTGCTTCAGGAAACAGCAAACTATACAATGCATACCTTGAAGACATTGGAGCTACAATGGTGGATAAGGATGGAAACATATTGTCAAATGCAATTGAAGGGTCAATGTGCTGGTGTCCTATAACAAACCTTGACACTGCTGATGAAGCTTATGAATGGAATATGGGACAATACCTGCGAGAAAACGCAACATTTACCGGTACATTAAGTGAGGACCTTGCAACCGAATATGCAACATACATCAATGAATTGGACCTAAAAGACCCTAATGGAAACACGTTAAAACTTGAACAGAGCAATTCAGGCATTTATACCTCTGGAAGCTACTATGATTACATAATGGAAGTGACAGAAGAATCATTGAATAATTTCCTGTCAGATACAACCTTCCCATACACGCCTTCATCTGGTGGAGATATGGAAGCAATGCCTTCAGGCGAAGCGCCAAGCGATTCTGGAAGCATGCCTTCAGGCGAAGCACCTATTGACAGTGGAGCAATGCCAACCGGAGATGTTCAAAGTGAGAGTTCAGACAGCTCACAAACCTATAATACTGCACAGGATTATATCGATTCCCTAAACGGCAATGACACCTGGATTGAATATGATTCAAGTAAAAATACTGCAAAGATTACAAGTCTTGAGGCATTTGTTAAACATTGTAAAAATCCATCAAAATCCGTAGCCGCTTTTGATGATTTGAACCGTTCACAAGCTGAAAACGGATTATTTGGTATTGATGCAAACGGTTCATCCCACTTTGATCAAATATTATGTGATTTGCTTAACAATAATACTAATAAATACTCC
>JAUNXD010000309.1 GCA_030539985.1 Methanobrevibacter sp. | reverse complement strand
ACATTTCTCTGAGTCTAGCAACAGATTCTGCGATAACATTTACAAATTCATCTACATCAAAAGCATCACTTTCAGGAGCTAAAGATATTCTTAAAGATCCATGAACATCAACAGGGTCCAAACCTAAAGCAGTTAAAACAGGTGAAGCTTCTAAAGTATTTGATGAACATGCTGAACCGGTTGAAGCCTGATAACCTTTAGCATCCAATAAAAGTATTAAAGACTCTCCTTCAATTGCTTTAAATCTAAAATTAACCAAATTTGGTAACCTATTATCTCGATCACCGTTCAAATAGGATTCAGGAATAGTAGTTAACACTTTTTCGATAAGCTCATCCCTAATTGATGACAATTTTTCATAATGCTCATCTAATTGAGATGCTGCAAGCTCACAAGCTTTTCCAAATCCAACAATTCCAGGAACATTTTCAGTACCTGAACGGATACCTTTTTCTTGACCTCCACCGTGGATAAGTGGAACGACACGGGTTCCTTTTTTAATATATATTGCTCCAACACCTTTTGGACCATTAATTTTATGAGAAGATAATGATAATAAATCTACATTTAGTTTCTCAACATCTACTTCAATTTTTCCGAAACTTTGTACTGCATCAGTGTGGAATTTAATTCCTTTTTCACGAGCTATTTTGCCTATTTCTTCAATAGGTTGAATTGTACCAAGTTCATTGTTAGCATGCATTACAGTTATTAAAATGGTTTCGGGAGTAATTGCTTCTTTTAAATCTTCAATGTCAATTATACCATTTTCATTAACTTGCAGGTAAGTTACTTTAAAATCTAGAGATTCCAAAAATCCCAATGTATTTTTTACAGCAGGGTGTTCAATGTTTGTTGTAATGATATGTTTACCTTTTTTAGCTAATTTAAAGGCAATGCCCTTAATAGCAAGGTTGTCTGATTCTGATCCCCCACTTGTGAAAATAATTTCTTCAGGTTTTGCATTAATTGCATCAGCCACTCTTTGGCGGGCTTGATCTAATGCTTTTTTAGATTCACGACCATATTTATAAAGAGTGGAAGGATTTCCAAATTCTTCGGTGAAATATGGTTTCATTTCGTTAAAAACTTCCTCACTAACTTGAGTAGTTGCTGAGTTGTCTAAATACATTCTCTTTATCTCCCAATTGTTTTTTTAATTTGAATTTGATATTGTCATATAAATAGTTTAAGTGAATAGATAGTAACTTAAATACTATCTAATGCTTGACTTAAATCTTCGATTAAATCATCTGCATCCTCAAGACCAATAGAAAGCCTAATAAAGTCAGGAGTTACACCTGTAGCTTCCTGTTCTTCAGGAGTTAATTGTTGATGTGTTGTACTTGCTGGGTGAATTGCTAAACTTTTTGCATCACCGATATTTGCAAGAATTGAGAATAATTCTAATTTTTCAATTACTTTTCTTCCTGCTTCTTCTCCACCTTCAACACCGAATCCTAAAATACCTGCAAAGTTATCTTTTAAGTATTTTTTATTGACTTCATAAGTTGGGTGGGATTCGAGTCCAGGATAGTTAACCCATTTGACTTTTGGGTGTGCTTCCAAGAATTTTGCTACTTTTAGTGCATTTTCAGAGTGTCTTTTTACACGTACATCCAAGCTTTCAAGCCCTTGTAGGAAAATAAAACTGTGTACAGGAGCTTGAGTAGCACCTAAGTCTCTTAAAAGTCTTGCTCTTGCTCTTACAGTAAATGCAATGTTTCCAAGTTCTGGAACATCACCAAATGCATCCCAAAAGACTAATCCGTGATAACTTGGATCTGCTTTG
>JAUNXD010000074.1 GCA_030539985.1 Methanobrevibacter sp. | reverse complement strand
ACTAAAAGTAACTTTATTTAAGGAGGTATTTTTTGGCATTTAAAGATTATTTCAAATTCAACAAAGACAAGACAACATTCATTTTCATCGGTGGTAAAGGTGGAGTTGGAAAAACTTCAGTATCATCTGCAACCGCATTATGGCTTGCAGAACAGGGTAAAAAAACATTGATTGTATCAACTGACCCGGCACATTCACTATCTGACTCTTTGGAAGTTCCAATCGGCAGCTATCCACGTGAAATCAAAACCAATCTTTTCGCTGTCGAAATCGACCCGGATGTTGCAATGGCTCAAAAGCAATCACAGCTTGAAGCTCAAAAGGCGGCAAACCCTGATGACTCAGACAGCCTGTTTGGAATGGACTTTTTATCCGACCAACTGGACATGGCATCATCATCTCCTGGAGCTGACGAAGCGGCAGCATTTGAGATGTTTATGGGTGTAATGAACTCTGATGAGTATGATGTTGTAGTGTTTGATACAGCACCTACCGGCCATACATTAAGATTATTGTCCTTCCCTGAAGTCATGGACTCTTGGGTAGGTAAAATGATGATGCTTAAGGCAAAACTGGGCTCAGCAACAAATGCCTTGAGAAAAATCATGCCTTTCATGGATGAGGTTGACAATCCTCAAACCTCAGAGGATTTGAAAAGAACCAAAGAACAAATCGATCAGGCAAAAGAAGTATTGTCAGACCCTGACAGAACAACCTTCAAGATGGTTGTGATTCCTGAGGAAATGTCAATTTATGAATCCGAAAGGGCTCTTGAAGCACTTGGCAAACATGACATTACCGTTGACAGCGTAATCGTAAATCAGGTAATGCCTGATATCTGTGACTGCGATTTCTGCCACTCAAGACACAAATTGCAGCAAAAAAGATTGGCTTTAATAGACCAAAAGTTCCCAGACCAGCACATTGCCGAAGTGCCTTTGTTTAAAGACGAGGTAAAAGGTCAGGAAAAACTGTTAAAATTAGCTCATATCCTATATGATGATGAGTCCAATGACGAAGTCGTTCAGGAAGCAATTCAGTTATAAAAAAGGTTAAAAGTTAAAATTTTTAACTTTTAATTATTATTTTTCTTAAAAAACCATCCAACAATCAATACTATTAAAAATAACACTAAAAATATTCCTGAATTAATGAACAATATTTTTTTAAACCAAAGTTCGGATATTGTAGTTATGATATAGGAAATTAACAGTAGTATTGATAGTATATTTAATATTTTACTGATTTTTTCATTTTCCAATTGCTGTTTGTATTTTAATGGTATTGTAATTAGCAAAACTGCCAGAAGCAATATCGCAAACATTAAATGTACAAAATCAGGAACATCCAATGTTAATGTGCATATGAGATATGCCACAATCACAACAGCAAAAAAGATTATTTCATTTTTATCCATACTTTCACCTCTAAAAAAAAATGGAATAATGGGGAATTATTCCATTATTTTCCCTTCCAACTTTTATCCCAATATTTTGTAGGCATACTGAACGGGGTCCAGTAGTCTTCACAGAAATACTGGTAGGTTTCCTGTTTGGTTAACTGTCTTGTGTTTCCATTACTAATATATTTTGCACTTGTCCTGTCTAAGGTCAGGTCATCATTTATTTTCACTTCAATGTAATCAGTTCCTCCACTGTTATTTGGAATGTTATATATTTTCTTAGATTGAAGGTATCCTGGTCTTGTAAAGGTTATCTTGTCCATAACGCTGTGCCAGTCTTTTTGATCAACCATTCTATCCCGGTATGTTGACCCGGTGGCCTGTGCAAATACCATTGTTGAAAGCAAAGTGTTTGCAGCTGCACTTACTCCTGTAAGCATCGAACTTAACAGGAATTTTCCCATATTGTATGCCATTGTGCTTAATGGATGAAGCTTGTTGAAATGGTTTGACAGCAGATATAATCCCGGAGAAGCGATTTTAAACAGATTTCTAAGATTTTTTATAAGGTCCTGTGGTATGATGTTGACGCTGCAGCAGTCCTTTGTGGTTGGGATTGATGAGCCTTTATAAACCGCATTGTCATGTACCAGAAGGACATTAACGACTCCGCTTGTGGTGTTCAATGCAATTGCAGAATTGCTTTCGCCGAATACATATAGCATTTCTCCCAATTGGGCAATGCTGTAGTTTCCAGCAGAGGCAAACATGCTGTCCAATGAATTTGTGGCATTGTCCCAGAACCTGTCTGCAACAGGTTTGAGGGAATAGCTTTCAATATTTGGAAGGTTCATTGAATTTATCAGCCTGAACAGTTCAACATTCGCGCTGTTTCCGATTACCTCCATTCCCATATCTGCATTCAGGATGTGCAGGTAGGTATCGTCTAAGTTGATGCCTCCAAGAATTGTAACGGTATTTTCACGATTCCAGTCTACATTAAAATCCTTTGCATAGTTGTCAGCTATTTCATCGGCAAGCCATACAGTTTCAAGGGATGCCAAATGCATTCCAAATATGTTCATGGCTCCAAACCGGGTCAGATAATCCGAATTTTTATTTACCCAATCTTCCATGATGTTTTGTGTAACTTTTTCATTGATTATGCTATAGCTTTGCAGGATTTCGAATCCTAAAGCTGATCTGTACTTGTATGCACGACCGTAACTGATTTGTTCTTTCTTTTCAAATTCTTCACGGCCATTGATGCTAAACTTGGTCACGATATCTTCCCGAGTAGGATAACCTGCAATGTAGGAGGTAAAATAGCTATATGTAACAGGAGTTCCTGTATTTGTGAACACAACAGGATTGGAAACATGATTTGTTATTTCATAATAGTTGAAATCAAGATTAACCCTATTGTAAAGCTTGGCTAAACTGTATTTGACTCCTGTCTCATCATAGTATTGTGTCTGCACTGTGACTTTTGCCATTACCTTGTCATTTTTCATGTAGGTAAATGTTTCGCTGTTTTCAGTATTCTTATCTGCATAAAATCCAAACAACTCAATATTGTCACAGGTGTAATCCCTATAATCAATTTGGGTACCTGTTGCAGTTCGGGTAATTATTATCCCTGATTCTTTCAAGACATTTATTGCGTTTGAACAAACAATTCCCAATCCGTTCATTCGAACTAAATTGCTTTGAAAATCCAGTGTCATCACGTCGTCTCGATCGGTTTTTCCTGTTGCAAATCTGTAAACTTTTTGCCCGATTTCGATTGTGAAAATCTCCACTTTAGGCATTTTAATGGTTCCGTTTGTTCCGGTTTTGAGGGTGTATGCTGAATTGTGGAAGGCATAGGGAACGGTAACATTAACGTAGTTTGGAATTATTGTTGTATGGACGAACTCGGTTTTTTTAACCGGATCCTCGGGTGGAACCGGATTGACAGTAATTGTGTTTTTGTTTTTAAGATCACCATATTCTGTCGTAACGATATATTTCCCCGCTTCCAATGAGATAGTTTTACTTGCAATCCCGTTAATGTCACTTGTAAGTTCATATATCTTACCATTCAAAGTCAAAAACACCTTCTTGCCGGCTGAAGGATTTCCGTTGCTGTTCAGTACCTTCACATTAAATTTACTCCCGTCTTTTTCGTCCATTGTCAAATCATTTGTTTCAATAAGGCTTTTGATTGTAACAGTTTTTGTTATTTTTTCGGAAGTTTTAAGATTTATTATTGAAATGCTGTATTGTCCTGGTTTTAAATTAAATGAAACTTTTACACGACCAGATGAGTCAGTTATATAATTACAATATTTGTTTTTCAGTTTAAATTGCACATAACTCTTTTTTAAAGGATATCCTTTCTTATCATAAAATTTAATGTAAAAGTCTACATTTTTTTTATAATATTTTGTAAGCTCATCGCACTTTATTGTGCTTTTGACGGTTACGATACTTTTTACAGTCTGTTTTTTGTGGGTGGCGGTTTCATCAAAAATGGTAACTACACTATATTTCCCGCTCTTAAGACTCAGGCTGATTGAGGCCTTTCCTTTTGAATCGGTTTTTTTAGTGTAGGTTTTCCCGTCAACCTTAATTTTGACCTGCACATTTTTCATTGGCGCATTATTTTGGTCTTTAAGCGTTACTGTAAACAGGCTTCCATCTTTATAATAAATGCTTTTATCAGGCGCTTTAATGATAACATTCAGTTTCGGTTTTTTAACACTCGATTCAAGCTCGCTTTTATCAGTACTGCTCAGTTCAAGTTTTTTTCCATATTCTATATTCGTTCCAGGGCTGTCCTGATTATCAAGTGATGCCTGGTATATTTCATTATCTGGCTGTTCAATTGAATGTATTGATGTTTCATTATCGCTATCGGTTGCAGAGGCAACACCAATGAGGAGAAATAGCAATAGGATGAAACATATGGTGTTTATTTTAATGTTCATACTATCTACCTTTTGCCAATTAACTACCAGACCGACAGTTAAAGTTAGTGTTCTAAACTATTTAAACTTTAATTTAAAAATCAAATGGCAAAAGACTTTTAATATGAATTTTTAAGGTAAATTTTACGAGTCAAAAACAATAATGCACATGTAGGTAAACTCGCTTTTTGCAATCTCTTCAAGTGTCGCTTCGACAATCTTTTCATCAGGGTAGCTTAGGCGTTCACACACTGTAACTTTGCGGTCCTTTTCAACGCCATTATCAAGCAGAAACTGCGCCATGTCTTTAACTTTACGGGAAGGCAGTGCAATGGTTTTCTTACCATTGTTTATGACTGGCAGTATGTCTTCAATGTTTTCCCTTCCATGGAATGTCATTACATTGGCATTGTCCCATTGAATGTGGCATTCTGCGGCCGCAAGCTGCAGGGAACTGATTCCTGGTATCACTTCAATGTTTTCTTCAGGGAAATTTTTCTCATTTGAAATTCTTAAAACCGTATTCAAAACACCTGAAAATCCTGGATCTCCGGTTGACAATATTGACACGATATTTCCATCAACTGCCAAATCAACTCCCTTTTCAAGAGTATCCAGAAGTTCTTTGACATTGAATGCAAGTTTATTTTGCACATCATCAAATAATTCAATTGCACGGGTGCTTCCAACAGTATAGTCACTCATTTTGACAGTATCAATCGCTTTTTTTGTTAAATATTCACTGGATCCCGGTCCAATGCCTACAATATAAATCTTGCCGCTCATTTTAATCATCAATTCTTAATGTTTCTTTAAATGTGTTTTTTAAGGATTCACGAGTTTCGGGTGAATAGCTGTTGTCATTTTCATCATGTAATGTAAATACGGCCAATTCATAGATAATTTTGTTCATTGATCGCCCATATTCGGTTAGATAGTATTCGGTTGTCACTGGGGTGGTATTTAAAACTTTCTTTTCAATCAAACCTTTTTCTTCCAATTCCTTAAGGCAATTGGACAATACTTTGTTGGATAATTTTGGTTTATCCTCTTTAAATTCTTTAAAATGTTTTTTTCCAAAAAAGAGGTCTCTGATAATTTGTATGCTCCATTTTTTGTTAATCAGGTTCAATGTTTTGTCTACAGGACAAACGATATTTTCTGTTTCCATATTTAAAAATTGATTAAATTATTATTTAAAGTTACTTTTTTGTTACCTGGTTTCTTTGAGGTTACAAAAATCATTTAAATACTCAGATTTAAATTAATAATTATCAGATTAAAGGAGGGTATTAATATCAACACTGATGAACAAGTGGATTTCATGATTAATTATTTAATTGATGAAAGAAATGATTCAATAGATGTTCCGGAAAATTATCTGGATAAGCGAAATCTGCTGAGAGCCCTTATGAATATAAGGATGCCTGGTGAAATTTCCAATGAATTCATTAAGGTTCAGGATGAATTTTTAACTGCTGAAACATTAGGCAAGGTTTTGACATCTCCTGAAGACATTTCAGAATTTAAAGGAAAAATGATGCTTTGGCAAGGTGACATAACAACATTGAAGGTTGATGCAATTGTCAATGCGGCTAATTCTAAGCTATTAGGTTGTTTCATTCCAATGCACAACTGCATTGATAATGTCATCCACTCCGCAGCGGGCATTCAGCTTAGAAATCAATGCGATAGGATAATGAAGATCCAGTCTGTGGATGAGGATGTTGGAAAGGCAAAAATTACCGACGGATACAATTTGCCCTCCAAACATGTAATCCATACTGTAGGACCGCAGATTCCACAAGGTCAAAGACCTTCTCATGAAGACTGTGAAACTCTTGCGAGCTGCTATAATTCATGTCTGGAATTGGCCGGTGAGCATAAGCTCGAATCATTGGCATTCTGCTGCATTTCAACAGGCGTTTTTAATTTTCCTCAGGATTTGGCGGCAAAAATTGCTATTGAAACTGTAGAAGAATACTTGAAATCAAACGATACATCTTTAAAGCATGTAATTTTCAATGTTTTCACTGATGTGGATTATGATATATACAAAAATGAATTATTTGGAGAATAGAATGGAAAAATTCGTGCAAAGATTGGATAAGGCATTCGATGCCATTAAAAAATCAGATTATATATTGATCGGTGCAGGAGCAGGCTTTTCAGCAGCTGCAGGACTTGAATATTCGGGAAAACGTTTTGATGATAATTTTGCCGATTTCATTGACAAGTATGGTGTCGAGGACATGTATTCTGCAACATTCTACCCTTATGAAACTCAAGAAGAAAAATGGGCACATTGGGTGCGTCATGTTTATATTAACCGGTATTCCGTCGGAAAAACCAAATTATACGAGCAGTTGCTTGAATTGGTAAGGGATAAGGATTATTTTGTTTTGACAACTAATGTTGAACATCAGTTTTGGATTAATGGCTTTGAAGATGAAAGGATTTTTGCAACACAGGGCGACTATGGTTTAATTCAATGTGAAAAGGCCTGTCATGATAAATTGTATTCAAATGAGGAGCTTGTTTACGAGGCACTTGGAAAAACTGAAGACTGTAAAATTCCATCTGAACTTGTTCCTGTTTGTCCTGTCTGTGGTGGAAACATGGAAATTAACGTAAGGAAAGATAATTTCTTTGTTGAAGATGAAAAATGGCATGAAATGAATGAAAAATATCAGAACTTTCTATCACAAATTGACGAGGACAAGAATTTGGTATTTCTGGAACTGGGGGTTGGATTCAACACTCCAGTCATCATAAGGTATCCTTTTGAGCAGATGACTTATGATAATCCAAATACAACATTGATAAGATTGAATCGTGACTATCCTCAGGCAATTCCTCAAAATAAGGATAAAACAATAAGTTTCGACGAAGAAATCTCAGAAATTTTTGATTACTGGCTTTCAAGAGCTTAAATCATCAATTTCTTTTTTTAAAAATTTATAAATGGAGGAAGCTCCAATCAAATCTCCAGGATCTTCCCATTCATAAGGGTATAAGATGAATGGTTTTGTCTGGTTGCCTCCAAGGCCTCCGTGAGAGCCGATAAGCTCTTCAAATGCACAGACTTCATCCAGATTTTCATCATAAAAGCTGTTTACCATAATGTCCGGCATATTGTCGAATGAATTTTGACGTTTTAAATGCATTGCGGCATTTTCACCGAAACATTCAAGTGGATTTTCACCGACAATCTCATCGGAATCCAGATAATAAATTCCATTGGCGCCGATTATCATTCCACCGTTGGTTATTGAATTGACAAGTATAAATCCTATTCCAGGATGCTTGACAAGACCGGGAATCAAATCCGGAAACAGCATGACAATTTCCTCATAGCTCAAACGCTGCTTCCACTGTGTTAGATAAATCAGTCCCATATTGCCCGAACCCAATACAACCAGTTCGGA
>JAUNXD010000073.1 GCA_030539985.1 Methanobrevibacter sp. | reverse complement strand
TAAAAAAGGCATATGTCCCACCCGCCTGCCCAAAAATAATGGAATATAATCCATTAAAACGTGTTTAACCTATGATTATTTGAAAATACACATTGTTTCGTCCTTATTCATATCATGATAAAATTCGACCTCATTTTCATCAAAATCAATGACATGAATCATAGAATATATCTCCTCATTTAAATTAGGATTTATGTCTTTCAGAATATTCTGATATTCAAATATCATGTCTCGATTGAATTCTATTTTTTTCTCGTTTTCAAATAATGCCCCGTAATATATTTCTGCTTCTACTAAATCCTGAAACATGTGGCTTCCAAAAGATAATTCTGGCATGTAACCGACTTCACTGTATGCTTCCTCTAGAATTGCAGAGAAATGACTGATATCTGCAAACACCACAGGAATACCCAATTCAGGAGATGACGTACCGATTCTTCCAGGAACTATCAGCATGGCAGTCTTATCATTATTTCTGCAATAAGCGTTTACCTCACTGATTATGTGGGATATTGAACTTTTTTGAGCATATGGATATTCATAATACTTATGAGGATCAACATAGCAGATTGTGTTTATTTTATTCTTTCGTGACATTCCCATAGAGGATTCTTTAATATGGAAAAAGACATTTTTATCTTCCGGCATTTCAATATCCTCATTATTTGTTGAAACCTGAAGAGGACGGCACTGCAATAAGTTTATATTAAAAGAATTATCCTCTCCAAAATTAACAGTATATTCAATGTCAACCGGATAGTCGTAAGCAGTTTCCAATGTTTTCAGGATTTCTTTCATCTCATCAATGAATTCATGATTTTTTACAATTCCTTCACAGTTAACAAATACTATCTCACGACGCTGGCCACGTTCACGAAACATTCTTTCTGCATCACGGTCATGTTCTATTAAAACCTTTTTTGCATGTTTTGGAATAATGTCCAAACCTTCATCAATGGAAATATCATGCAGACTAATATTTTTCAAATCGATTACATCAAGATAATGTTGAGAATACCTGTGTTTTTCCTTTATATCCTTCATCATAGTCAGCTCAGGCTTATCAAGATTGATAATTCTTGGATAATCCTTTTTTGTCCTGTCAACAGCTTTTGTTCCAAGACCCATTACAAGTCTCAGCATACCTTTGCTGTTGTCCATATCTGGAAGCGGTGAATATGGGCTGTATGAAAATCCTACGCCTGCAGCGGTTGGGAAGAAATAATCATCATAATATGAACCTGAAACCCTTTGAACTAAAAGAGCCATCTGTTCATCAGCATCATCCAAACCGTTTAATTTCCTATATTCCAAAGCGGAAACATTCATTGTACTTGAATATACAACTTTCACTGCTTCTTCAAAAGCAGCTAAACGTTCTTCAAGAGTTCCCCTGTTTACGCAGAACACTGATTCATATTTTCCGGCAAATGCATTGCCGTACCCATCTTCAAGAAAACTACTGGACCTGACAATTATCGGATTTTGTCCGAAATAATCCAAAATGCGTATGAATTCCTTTTTAATCTGATCTGAAAAGGTACCTTTTTTAAGAGCTTCCTCCAGCTGTTTACCATATTTATAATAACCTTCTTCTGTTCTTTGATTTACACGGATATCCCATAAGTCATTTGAAACAATGTAGGTGTAAAACAAATCAGAACCTATATAAAATGAATCGTCAGGTTCAAAATTGCTGTATATGTCCGGACGGTCCTTTTCAATTATTTTTCTTGCAAGCAGCATTCCACAGGTCTTACCTCCTACCAGACCACTGCCTACACGGCGGTCATAGATTGTGATATAATCTTCAAATGTAAAGTATTGTCTGATTTTGGAAAGCATCTTCTCATCTTTCGTCATCATCAGCTCAGAAATCTTATCACACTCATCATCGACATTTCTGCCTTCCCCATACTCACGCCTAACCTGAAGCATATATCTCTCCCAGCTGTCCAAAGTCTGTTCATTTTGATATTTGTCCGAATTGATGGTCTTGTAATATTTGCTGACTTCCTGACCATCCTGCAGAACTTTAACAAAACCTGTTGTTGGGTTGAATTTATGTCCTAAAAACATTGTTTGAGAATATCTATTCCATACTTTTAACGGAGTGACATAAACTTCCTCTGCAGAATTTGAGTATACATTCAAAAATAACTGTGTTGTTTCACGAATTTTAGCAATGGCATCATATGAATGCCTTCCACGAAGAATTGGGAAAAATGCTACAGTATCCAATTGGAATAAAAATGGACAGGTAACCTTAAAGAAATTGCCCATCATCAAATCTGTTGACCAAACGGCCTGAAGGTCGCTCAAACAATCAAAAACGTAGAATGCATCGAAACCCTCTTTTTCTATAATTCTGTGAACCTCCAATGTGAATGTCTCAAATTGTTTATATGGATCCACTTTATATATTTTAATCCCATCACGTTCTATCATGGAAAATTCCGTATCAGGATTGTTCTGTTCTATCTCAATCAATCTGAAATCTTCATCAGTCATCTCTATTAAGGGAGGATGATTGGCAAACCTAATGTATATCAAGTTCCTATTATCCTCTTTAGCCTGCTTTACATAAGGATTGACAAAGTAGGAAAATTCATTTAAATTTGTAACATTCCATACTACATTATCCCCTAAACGAATATTGTCCAATGCTTTATCAAGCCCCGGAATTCCGGATTTAATTCTGTCAAATGCAGTCATAATATTATCTCCCATTGATTTTTAATTTCTCACCATCGGCACTCCAGTTAATTGTGAAGCTTCCATAGTTAATGCAACAAGATCTTGACGTTCGAGATTTTCTATATCCGTATTTCCAGCTTGTTGAGTTAAAGATGTGACTTCCTGAGTCATTGCCTCAATATAATTTGCAACTTGCTGACCTTTTCTTATAGGATCCAGTCTTCTTCTAAGTACCCTATCCTGTGTTGCGATTCCTTTAGGACAAATTCCTTCAGAACATGACTGGCAAACCTTACATCCTACTGAAATTAGAGCGGATGTTGCAATATATACTGCATCTGCACCTAAAGCTATTGCTTTTGCCACATCCGCACCGGATCTTATTCCTCCTGCGGCCACAAGACTTACCTCACTTCTTAAATTGATGTCTTTAAGAGCATCATCGGCTTTTACTATTGCCTCTATTGTAGGAATACCTGCATGTTCCGTAACTACTTCAGGTCCGGCACCAGTTCCTCCCTGCATACCATCAACTACAATAATATCAGCACCGGCCTTTGCCGCAATTTTTACATCCTGTTCCACACGGCCCGCTGCAAATTTGACAATAATAGGTATTTTCCAGTCAGTGATTTCTCTCAACTGATCGATTTTCATTCCCAAATCCTCAGGTCCGACAATATCCATATGTCTTGCTGGGCTTAATGCTGATGTTCCTTCGGGAATGTTTCTGACTCTTGCCACTTCTGCGGTTACCTTATGGGCAAGCAGGTGTCCTCCCATACCTGATTTTGCACCTTGACCTATTTTTATTTCAACAGCTTCAGCATTGTTTAAATAGCTGGCCGAGACTCCAAAACGACCAGATGCATACTGGGCAATCAGCTTATCGGCGTAATGCCTTTCTTCAGGAAGCATTCCACCTTCACCAGTGTTGGTAATTGAACCTACTTTACTGCTTCCAATAGCCAATGCCATTTTTGCCTCCTTACTTAATGCACCAAATGACATAGCTCCAATCATAATAGGAGTATCGATTTCGATTGGATTTTCTGCAAACCTGTCTCCAAGCACTACGGAAGTCTTACATGTTTCCCTGTACGAATCAATTGGAGGTCTTGACACTTGTGCCGGCAATATGCTTAAATCATCAAATGTTGGGATTTTTCTGGTTAATCCGCAACCACGCACCTTATATGATCCTGTTTGACTTTTACGTTTAATCTCTACCATTGTTGAATTTGACCATACTCCTCTTCCTTCATCAACAAGCGGTCTGACATATATTGCATGTGTCGGACACATCTCTTCACAGATTTTACATCCTACACAATTTTCCTGATGTATCGGGAGAGGTTCATCATTAATTACTTCATAAACGCCATGAGGGCAATTTGAATAACAGCTGTAACAGTTTTTACATGAGGATTTTTTAGGATTGTCACATAAATACCAGCAACAGCCTGGCCTATCATTATTCTGCCTGCATATCTCTATTTTCCTTTCAACAGTAAATGACATCTAATTCACTCCCTCTTTAGCATTTCCTAATGGTTTGAATACTGGACAGACAGAATATTTTGTTCCCCCGGATTTGATAACCTCATCAATATCACTTGTCAGCTTAGCATACGGTTTCCAGGCCAAATAATCCTCTTTATCAACAATAAGCGCTTCAGTTACAATGTCATTAGTCAATAAATAATCAAGCAATGTTGTGACGATGGAACCGTCCTGACCCTGACTGTGCTTTAGGGATTTGACGGACAATACTTTTATAAAGTCACCGATTGCTTTTGAATTGTCATTTCTCAAATCTTCAGGTATAAAAGTTCTTGGACAAACTGCAAAGCATGCATGGCAATCCTGAGGGCATTCTCCTTTCATTATCGGTTTTGTATCATCAATCGTTATCAGATTGTCCGGGCACACGTATTCGCATGCTCCGCACAGCACACATGCACCAATGTCGATGACGTTTGATTTTAAATCTAAGAATTTGGACTCTGAAATTTCATTTGCGATTAAATCATCGGATTTTTCCCTCTGATACAATACCGGTCTAGCCAGGAATTCCCTTTTTTCTATCTCTTCCAGATTTTTATTTATTTTATTTTCTGCAAGTTTAATTAACAAATTGAATTGTGATTCAGTAAGCTCTTTAACCTCAATGAATTTTTGCTCCAATGCTCCATTGACAATTTCCTCACCCTTTTCGGTTCGGATTATCAATGTTGACCATCCTTCATCTGATCCTATTGAACCTATTGAAATATCAGATGTTTCTGATGTCAGTTCAACACATATATTGCAGTTTTTTCTGATTATCCTTTTAGCTATTGATATCGGTATTTTCACAGTTTCTCTGGTTTTCAATGATAAAAATACAAATCCTTTAGTTATTTGGAATTTTTCAATATCCTCCATTTTCAAATCGTACTCTTTCAAGAGATTTTCAAAGTATTTATATGAAAAATTTTCCATACAAAATAAGCCCAGTTTAACATCAATAGGGCTATCGGTATAATGTTGAAGTTTGGAGGCTGCCATAATTTCACATGGAGTTCCAACCATTGCTATTCTATGTTCACTCATCTTATCAGCCCCTTATTGCATATTAACAATTTTTTTGAAATTCGCATAATCGCTGTCAGTAAGCTCGAAACCGTATTTTGTTAAAATTTCTTTCAGTTCATTTATATCTTCCGTTGTGGCTTTTTCCATAACAGCATTTTTTCCTAAGCTTTTAACGTCTCCAAGAACAAATATGCTTCCCCTCATTATCGATTCACCAACGTCATCAGTTACATCACCGAGAATTATGAGTTTGCCTCCCATCATAAGCAATCCAGTCATGTATCCGCTGTTTCCTCCGATTATTACGGTTCCGCCTTTCATGATTTCTCCGGTTCTTGAGCCAGTGCTTCCTTTTACCAGCACTGTTCCACCATAGATTCCCTGTCCTGCACCGTCACCTGCTGTACCTTCAATGATCAGTTCCCCTTCGGTCATGTTGTCTCCAACAAACCATCCAGCATTTCCGTTGATGTGTATCCTTGGCCCGTTAACCATTGTTCCAACAAAATAACCTGCAGAACCATTGATTTCAATGTCTACATCCTCACTCAAACCTGCACAGATATTGTGTTTGGATTCGGGATTTTCAATAATGAGTTTATCATGATATGTAGCCTGTTCTTTTATGGTACGGTTTAATTCTTTTTCAGCCATTTCATTTGCATCAATAACAAATTCTTTCATTGATAAACCCCCTTAAATGGTGTAAGCCCTTGTTTCACCAGGATAAATTTGTTCTATCTTATTGGAATCTGTAACATCATGCAATGCCATCTCTTCTGATGCTATTGCAAAAATATCATCAGTTTCCACCATTACTCCCGGCCTGAGACCAAGTTTATCCTTTGCAATGCCAATTCCATTAGGTGTTCCCACCAATATTGAAAATGGACCGTCCAAATCAATTACTGCCTGGTCTAAAGCTTCCTCCAGTTTGTATCCCTGGTTGAGTTTATCTGCCATATAGTGAACAATGCACTCTGTATCGTTGAATGATTCGAAAGTATGGCCTTTTCTTTCTAACGGATCTCTTATTTTCCAGTAATTGGTGATTTGCCCGTTATGGACTACTGTTATGTCCGGTATGATGTAGCTTTGATATGGGTGTGCATGATAACGGTCTACGCCACTTTCAGTTGCAAAACGAGTATGTCCTATTCCATGTGTTCCCATCCTGCTTTGAACATCAAACCTTTCTGCAATGTCCTTTACTTTTCCAACATCCTTTATCATTTCAAATGAATGTGAACCGTTGATAACCCGTACGTTTTCCAATTCATCTATTTCACGTATATATGGTTTTAAAAGAGAAAACTCATCCAATGCTATTTTACATTTATATACATCTGAGTCTCCTACAGACTCAATCAACTGTTCTTCAAATATTGGACTTATTTGAGTTAATAATGATTTTAAATTATCCAATGCTCCGCGTTTTCTTTTTACTTCAATGTTTAACTGATAATAATTTTCAGGAAAATCCAAACTGCCGTATATTGCATAACCTGCGGAGTCCGGACCTCTATGCTGTAGGGATTCCAACATTGATGTTAAGGATTCACCTACAGGGTGAGCTTTTTTATCCTTATATATTACGCCTGCTATTCCACACATTTTTTTCTACCTCAATTACATATGCCTCATGTAAAAAATATTCAAAAATTACATTATGCCTTTTAAAAATAAATAATCAAAAAATCCTGATTTTAAAATTACCATATGCCTTAAAATTAATAATTCTAAAATTTCACCGTTAACAAAATATTCGTGACTTTTAATGATTCCCTCTTGTTTTCAACCTCCAAAAAAATTTTTTGATTGGTGGAGAAATCTTCAATCTTTCCACCAATTCATATAATTGAATAATTATACGTTTAGGTATTCATCCCTTTCATAATCGAATACTTGTATTCTATAAGCATCCCATTCTGCCCTTTTGATATTGTAGAACTGATTGAATACTTTATCTCCAAGAGCATTTATGACTACGTCATCCTCTTCTAGAGAATGGTATGCCTCCCATAGACTTGTTGGTAAATTATTAATTCCTTTTTGGGCAATTTCATCTTCTGAAAATGCAAACAGATTTTCTTCAGTTGGTTCACCTGGGTCAATTTTGTTATCCATACCGTCCAAACCTGCTTCAAGTAATACTGCAAATGCAAGGTAAGGATTACATGATGGGTCAGCGGATCTGCATTCGATTCTTGTACCTAATCCACGGGATGCTGGAATCCTTAATAATGTTGACCTGTTTTTAAATCCGTAAGCAATGTAACATGGTGCTTCATAACCAGGCACCAAACGTTTATAAGAGTTAACTGTTGGGGACAAAATTGCTGATAGGGCAGGAGCATGTTTTAACAATCCTCCAATGAAGTATAATGCTTCCTGTGATATTTGATTTTCAGTATTTTGGTCATAGAAAATATTTTCCCCATCTTTGAATAGGCTTTGATTACAGTGCATTCCACTACCATTAATTCCAAGGAATGGTTTTGGCATGAAAGTTGCTTTGAAACCTAAATTATTGACAACTGCTTTAA
>JAUNXD010000308.1 GCA_030539985.1 Methanobrevibacter sp. | reverse complement strand
TAAAACTGTGAAAATCTCTGATTTTTCACTTTGAGCATATCTTAAATCGCCCATGTAATTTGCAGTTACAGTATAGTTGCCTGAAGCCAAACCAGGAATAGTTTTTACAATCATTCCATTTATAACAGGCTCCTGAGAAACAATGCCCGCAACATCAATACTAATTAAACCTGTAGCATTTTCATTTAATGTGATAATTATCACTTCACTATCACCAATAGTTATTGTTTGGGTATTAATTGACAAATTAACATCTTTTAAAGGAGCTTGCTGCAATGCATAAACTTTATTTAAACTGTTTACATAAATTATTCCATTTCCATCCATTATTGGAGTTCCGATGATTTCACTTTCAAGATTTGATTTCCACAGAAGATTTCCATCATAGTCAAATGCATAAAAGACATTGCCTGATGCGAAATAAATATTTCCATCATTTCCAATCAGAATGCCTGAAGTTACAGTTAAATTGGTGAATTTTGACTCATCACCCTCGAAAAGGTCATATTTATATAATTCGCCATTAGCATTTACAGAATACAGACCCTGTTCTGAATCCAAGAACAATTTATCTCCAACACCACCTGTAACCTTCTTAGTCCAGATTCTATCGCCTTCAGCAGATAATGAAACGATTGAATCTCCTAAAAATGAATAGATTATATTTCCATCACCGACAATGGCATCTCCTTTAACTATGCTACCGGATTGGGACGAAATAAGTGTTTTGGATGAAATATTAACAATCTTTAGGCCATCTGCACATGGCACACAGACCACATCTCCACTGACGATAGTCGGTGAAGCAACAGGAGTTGAACCTAAACTTATTACAGTAGGATTTCCACCGTTTTCCCATAATTTATAAGGAATCATAATCAGATTAGGGTTGCCTCCACTGCCTCCCTGACCTGAAACATAAATGTTACCGTTTGAATCAACTACTGGTGCAAAGAAACTTGATCCTTGATATAAATTAGCATGACCATATCTCTCACCAGTACTTTGATTGATTAAAAATAATCTGTCATCAACTTTTGGTGAGATTATAACATCACGGGAAATGGATATTCCTGAAAAAATGGTTCCCGCAGCGATAGAAGTGAAACTCCATCTTAAATTCCCATCTGAATCAAAGGAATATACTCCATTAATTGTTGTGACATAGATGTTTCCTTCACTGTCAATAGCCAGATTTCCTGTAATTTCATCAACAGAACCGATCCATTTAATTTCACCGTTTGCATCACTGTCGTAAGTGGATTTACCCGTGTGTGCAGGATTTCCACCTTCATTTTCCCATTGAGGTACACTCCAATCGGATACAGTGAATGTGGTTGATTTTGAAATTGTATTATAGTTATTACTGTTATATATTGCTGAAACAGTATATGTTCCAACATTTAAATCTGAATAGATTAAATTGAGTTTACCTGTGATAGGAACAACCTTGACTTCATCCTTAATACCGCTTAAGGATATGCTTCCTCCAACATGGTCTTTTGAAAATTCAATTTCAACGACAGCATCATTTCCAAATTTGATATCGTTTGAATTGATTGTAAAATCTATATTGGCTTTTGCAATATTGAATGTTTTATTGAAAGATCCATTTTTATAATTGATATCTCCTGAGTAAAATATGTTTATAAGTTTATTGTTGCCTGCATCAAGATTTGAAATAGTTACACTAGCTTTTCCACCAGTTACATTGCTTGTTTTACTTTTGCCGTCAACAATCACAGTGACACTGCCTGTTGCATCATTTGGCAAAGTCACATTTACAACAGCATCATTACCGTAAACTATATCCAAAACGCTAATGTCAGCAACAGGAATCAATTTACCAAC
>JAUNXD010000072.1 GCA_030539985.1 Methanobrevibacter sp. | reverse complement strand
GATTATCCTGCCTGAATGAATCATTGTGCATCAGGGCGGTGTTATTGAGATAAGTGTTGTTGATTTTAAGACCGTTGTAAAGTGAATAAAAAGCGCCCGCCAAAAATTCTGCTGAGTTATTTATAAATGAATTATGCTCAACGGATCCGCTGGATGAATTGTAAATGAACAGTGCCCCACCATTTTGCGCATTATTTTCAATGAAAACAGAATCGGTCAGTGCCAAGTTACCATACATCTGATAAATAACTCCTCCATCATACTTTGCTGAGTTATTGAATGCATTGACATTAGTTAATTTAATGTCTGATTTTAAAAGAGCAAATGCTCCTCCAATTGCTGCAGAACATGATGATATGTTTAAATCCTCCCCTGAAAAGATGGCTGATTTAAGATAGATTGCTCCTCCAGCTCCATTAATTGAAGAGTCATGAATGAATTTTGACCTTTTGACTGTAACCTTAGGAGAAGATTTTGAATCGCAGGCTATGGCCCCACCAAAATTGAAAGCGGTATTGTTTAGGAAAATACAATCAGTGATTTCTAAAATTCCTCCATTTAAATAAATAGCTCCTCCAAATGTTGCATAATTGTTTGTCAATGTACAATTGGTTAAATAAGCATTATAATTCTGATTAGAACAATAAATGGCTCCACCATAACCTCCGGACTTCATTGCTGAAGAATTAGTGAAAATTACATTTGAAGCAATCAAATTTCCCTGATTTATAATGCTGAGATTGAAAAGGGTCAGATTAGTTAACTTTAATTGCGTATTGATGAGCAATGTTGACCCTTGACCGTTGATGATTGTTTTGGAGGCATCCTGACCTATAAATGAAACATTACTATGTGAATTCAGTTGAGAATAATTATATTCTCCATTTTTAAGATGAATTTCTGAATTGTCAAGGATTCTGCCGTCACGAAGCTCTCGATAAGGGTCATCCTGTGTTCCCATACCATGGTCTGTTGTTGCATTGCAGTCAAAATAGATATCTTCAGGATTATCGGCGGCTAAAGTATCATTATCCTGTGCAAAAACAGATGGAATCATTATTAAAATCAAAACTATTGAAAACAACAGCAATAATTTACGTTCGGACATTTTAATCAACCTATTTTTTAATCCTAATAGTGTTTTTAACTTTTAAATTACCGTATTTGGTAGTGATAGTGTATTTGCCTACCTTATATTTTTTGGTGATTTTCAAAACAGCCTTTCCTTTCTTGTTTGTTTTGACCTTGTAGGTTTTGCCCTTGAACTTGAAAGTGACTTTTTTATTTTTCAGAATCTTACAGTTCTTGTTTAAAAGTTTAGCGGTAAATTTAATGGTTTTTCCTTTTTTAACCTTTATATCTTTAGCAATTATTGTTGATTTGACAGTGATCTTATTTGATACCTTAAATCCTTTATACTCTGCGGTTATAATATAGTTTCCAGGATTTTGTGAAATCTTAAATGATGCAACTCCATTGACATCTGATGAAACTGTGTATTTATTATTGTTTATTGTGAAAGTAACAGAAACACCATTTGCAATGTTTCCCTCATCGTCAAATACTCTGACAGTGTAATATTTTCCTGCACCATAATATATGGATAAATCTCCATTGCCAGTTATTCTCGCAAGAACATTGATTGATTGGATTTTAACTTCATGAGTTACCGGATTTGAAATGGAAATCTCATATTTTCCAGGCGCCAAATCAATATTAAACCTTGCAACACCATTTTCATCAGTGTTTAACTTATGACTGTCAGAGCCGATTTTTATGGTAAATTCAGTGTTATTCAGACTATTTCCCTGCCCATCCAATAATTTGATTTCATATTTTGAATTTAAAGTTTTAACCGCATCAGCAGCCATTATTGATGATTTAATTTCAATAGCTGAAAATAGTGTACTCGAATAATAGTCTTCATCACCATCAAATTTTATGGCAATATCATATACTCCTATTAAATCAAAATTAAACATAGCCACACCGTCATCATCAGTATTAGCTTTGAATATTTGATTGTTAATGGTAAATTGAACTTCCTTATTTTTAATTGGAAGATGATTTGACACATCAGTTAAAATAACAGTGATATTATCCCCGGAATAAATATTGAAAGAATTTAATGTTACCTTGCTGTCATAATAAACATAAAATTCATCTGTAACGTTATCGCATTCATAAATATAACTGTTTAAAGATGCAATTACGTTATGGTTTCGGCTTTTAAAATCATCCAAGTTAAAAATGCATTTTCCATTATTTGTTTTTTGTTTATATAATGTATTATCAATTAAAAGATAGACATAATCATTAACTGGCTTTGATAATTCAATGATGAATTCATGATTATCCTTAATCTCCAATGACATATTAATCTTAATTTTAGATACATTTACTGAAGTATCATTACTTGATGAGTAAAATTTATATGATGGATCATTATAGCTAACGTGGACAGTGTTTAAACCTGTTTTAGTAAATACATGTGAATATTTAACAATACCCTCATTTACGTTGACAGAGTGACTTTTGCCGTCAATAGTGAATGTGACCACACCTGTTGAAACCAGATTATTGAACTGGTCTTTAACTAAAACAGAAAATTCCACAGGATTTGTGCTGTTTTGTACAGTTATTTCGAGATAAGTTTTGAAAAATGAAACATTAACTGATTTCGTATCGCTTGACATGTTATAAATATATTCAGAGTCATGATAAATTGCAAAAACATTATTTAAACCGGAATGTGGAAATGAATATACTAAATTTGCTTCACCATTTAAAACCTGAACTGGAAACTCTTCACCACCAATCTTAAAAGTGACAAAACCGCTATTTACCTTATTACCGTATTCATCCACTATTTTTGCATTAATATTGATTGGATTGATACTATTTGAAATATTTAATGAAATTACAGTGTTTATTAATGAGACATTGAATGATTTGGAAGTATTGGAAGGATTATAACAGTCATATCCATGATAATAAGCTATTACATTATTTAATCCGAAATTAGTGAATGTATGATTTAAACTGGAAAAACCGTTTGAGATATTGGCAGTGTAGTTTTTACCTTCAATATTGAAAATAATTTCACCATAATCAATCAAATTACCGTTAATATCAGTTATATTAGCCACAATATTGACAACATTATGTTTTGATAAATTATTAATGGAAACAAATGAAATTACTAAATCTTTTGAAAACAGGACATAATTGCTTGAGTCAATATAACCTGTTTGATTAAATGATGCAGTATAATTATTTATTCCATCCCCAATAGGTACATTCAGTAATTTCGCAACACCATTATGAACTGCAGCAGTATGTCTATTTCCTAAAACATTAAAGGTGACGTTGCCCTGATTAATCGCATATCCCCATTCGTTATAAACATAGGCAACCAAATCCAAGACATCCTGTCTGACATTATCCGTTTTTAATTCAATGTAAGTGTTGATTGGATTTAAAACTGTGAAAGCTTTAATGCATGCAACCTGTGAGTAATAAACGTGACTAGTATATTTCCAATTTAAATTATAAAAGTCAACCCAGTTTTCGCCGTCATAACTGATAAAAGAGGTGTTTTCCTTATAATAATATTTAGTAAAGCTAACATTCTCAGAAACTGGAACTCCGGCATCACCATCAACAGTTATATTAAACACAACTACAAAGGTATCTCCCGCATTCAATGGTATAATTTCATTAAGATTGAATGTGTAGTAACCAGGTTTTGAAAATCCTGATTGGGTTAGTTTTAACTCATTGTTAATATAAATTGAAAAGGTATAATTAGTATTTTTATCAAATATTGTTGAAACAGCCGCCAGATATTCATCATCAGTTGCATTAAATATATTTTTATACCAGACAGTACTGGATGAATTTAAAAAGAAATCTGACTTACCCTGAATGTCATATTGATAATTCTTATCAAATCTGATTGTATCATTTAAAATAACTGTGAAAACAGAATCGATTTTGCCGATTGGTGCACAGGTTACATCGTAATATGAAACATAACCAAAACCTTTATCTCTCCATCCGGGACCCCAACTATTTTTTATAATCCAACCGCCTTTTCCAGGTGCATTCTTAAACTCCAAATTATCGTCCCATCCAACAATTACGACAGCATGGTTGGCATTATTTGAACCGGAATAATATTGTTTGCCACTACTATCAAAACTAGCATAAATAGGAGTGCAAACTGCACCATAATTCATGAGAGCTTTTTTTATTTCATCATTATCTGTGAAATTGCTTCTTTGAATAAACAATACGTTTTGAACATGCATTATACTGTTGAAAATTCTTGAAAATAGAGTATTTTCAATATAATTATCATCACGTTCTAAAACAGGACCCAACCAACTAATAAGGTAGTTATATCCCATTGAAGCTAAACCGCCCTTATTAGTCTCGTAGTTCCATCCGTAATCACTTAAGAATCCAAAAATATTTTTTAAATTGGATTCTGATAAATCCAAATTATTTCCGGATGCCTTAAGAATACAAGATTCTAAAACAGCCATAGCAGAAAATGCCCAACAATTACCGTTGGATCCCTGATTTTTTATAGAAGTGACCTGACCTAACTCTCGCAAATCATATCTGGAAGGCAACTCTGTTATTTCAGTTGCATTATAATTATACAAAGTATAATTATTGTTTCCAATGAACATGTCAATTTCCATAGTTTCATAAAAATCATTTTCACTGGAATAATGGTTATTTCCAACAGTTGAGTTAAAATTATAAAACAGATACAGTGATTTTGCAGTATTATTAACAAAAGTACTGTTATCAACTATAACAGAATCTGATGCATCAATAAACAATGCACCACCCTTTTCTGCAGAATTGTTAATAAAATTGGAATTGATTACTGAAACATTGCCGTAAAGTGAATAAATAAATCCACCATCACCATCTGCACTATTCCTTTTAGCGGTGACATTATTCAAATTTAAAGTGCATCCAACTGAAATAATCGCTCCACCATACAGCTCGGCGTAATTATCAGTGAATAAGGAATCCTCAATATCCAAAGAACCGTATTTCATGAAGATTGCACCGCCACAAACAGCATTATTATCTGAGAAGGTACAATTGTTTAAGGTGACACTGCCTCCATTTGAGGTTATTACTCCACCATAAAGTGAAGAATAAGAATTCTTAAAAATAGAATCATGAGCAATGAATTTTGCATTATTAGCAATGGAAGAACCAACGAATGTTACATTATGAAGCGTTAAGGAATTTGAAATGGTGAATACTACATTATTTACAATGGTGTCCTTTGCAGACTCTCCAATGATTGTTACATTATTCACAGTTAATTGAGAATTTAAATTATACTTTCCGTTAGCTAAATGAATAACAGAATTGCTTTTAATTCTATTGGTGGTCAATTCTTTGTAAGGATTATATATTGAACCGTTACCATCATCATTTTCAATAGATGAATCAAAATAAAAATCCTCTTCAAGAACATCATCATCAACGCTGGATAATGTATTATTATCGCTTATTGCAACTGCAGTTTCATTATCAACTGCAAAACCTGCTGGAATTACAATCAATAAGCAAATCAATATTGTAATAAATGCGATAAATCCTATTTTCTTCAAAATATTTCCCCCATTACACCAAATTAAACTTTAATAACTGGCTAAATGTATAGAATATTATTATTTAAGTTTTTTATAATATAAATAATTACTTAAAATAGAGGGTACCAAATCAAAAATTAAGAAAAAAAAAAATAAAAAGAAAAAAATAATTAGAATGTGAGGCTTGAATAGAAACCACTTAAAGTGAATGACTTTGTATTCCAATTATTTATTTTTCCAAAGGAATTTTTACTGCTGGTTGGATCAGCAACAACCCATGTATCGCCAATCAGCACCTGAGTCCAAACGTGACCGTATGTGCTTCCGCTGGAAAATGTGCATGTTCCATGAACATATCTTGCTGCAAGACCTGCGGTTCTAAACATGGCAACCAATAAATGTGCTTGATCCACACAATTACCCTTTCCTGCAGTTAATGTGCCTTTAGCACCATAGTTGGTGTTATAATAGAAACTGTAGGATATCTTATCCCTTACATAGTTATATATTGCGGTTGCCTTTTGAGTATCCGTTGTCAGCCCGCTAATCAAGCCATTCACAACAGATTTAATTTTGGAATCACCAACCTGACAGTTAGTGGAAGATTTCAAATAAGCAGATAAATCTGTTATTGTATTCTTCTGATTCAAACCACTGCCGGTAACTGAAATTGATGAACTGCTGCTGCTTGATCCATAATTGATTGTCACATAATTTGGCAGAGTATTACTGTTTGAGCCATAAAATGCCAATATACGTGAAAATGCATCCACAAGTTCAGAATAGGCAATATTACCTAAACTGGATGAAGCATAATTCGGAGCTCTGTTATTTGAGGAAATAAAAGTGGCAACGTTTCCTGCAACAGTCAGATAGTCTGATTTATACAGATTATTGTTTATAGTGTCGCCGCTAGGTGACTGTGGAGAGTTAACTCCAGTTTTGATGGCAATATTATTGTAGTTTGACTTGCCAATTTGAGATATTGCCTGACTCATAACATATAAAAACTCGGGCAGAGTAAATGTGTATCCGCCTGTTGTAACTGTGTTCGGCAGTTGGTTGTTTGAACTGTAATATGATTTCAAATTGGTTGCACCGGTAATGACATCCTTTATGGATATTGTTTTAGAGGATGATACTGAACTGGCGCTTACTGAATTAAAGTTCACATCATTTGATAAACCATATCTGAATAAAACCACACCGGATGCTCCTCCACTTAATGCGGCTGAAATATCAGTGTTAAGATCAGCTGTAGACAATTTGGATGTATCATCATCAGATTTATATGTCTGCAACCCTGTCCAGACACTTGCGCCTTTGGAGTTTTCAACAAACCATTTTGTGGTTTTGGTAATCCATTCTGAGTTCCCATTATAATTGCCTTTGTAAACCATTGGAATTACAATATCAAGATACTGGCTCAGTACCTCATAATCCTGACCGTAATAATATTTATTGCTTGTAGTTTCAGGCATTAAAGCGCATGATACCAATAAATTACTATTGATAGATTTGACTGCGGAAACAGCCTGTTTTACAAAGGAATTGATTGCTTCAGTTCCTCCGGCAGTATTATATGCGGTTCCAGGATATCTTAAATAATCCAGATGGATTCCGGAAATTCCCTTGGTTGAAGCATATGTCTTGATTTCATTGAGTTTTTGGTTAAAGTATTCGGTGTTTTCCTTTCCATTCTTAACTGGGTTTACCCAACTATTAGAGCTATAGAAAGTCTGAACCCAAATATGAACCTTTATTCCAACCTTATTTGCATTTGAAACCCATGTTTCCACAGCAGATTTACCGTGCTTCTCGAAAGCATAGTAATTAAGGAAAATGTCAGATACTCCATTTGATGAAAGAGTATTCAAATTGACTGAGTTCATGTCCGCACCAAAAAGCCAATATCCATTATGGACAGTAGGGTTTTTTTCTTTAACAGTGATTATGCTGGATCCTGTTTTTGCATTGATTTTAGAATCCTTGCTGATTGAATAAGTTATAGTATGCTTACCCACACCCAAATTAAATGATAAGGAAGCAATACCGTCTTTATTTGTAGTTTTGGTATATGTCTTGCCCTCCAGATTAAATGTGATTTTCTTGTTCACCAATGGAACTCCACTAGCACTTGCAGCCACTTTAAATGTGGAAGTTGATCCTTCAGTGAAAGTGGTTCCGCTTTTCACTGTAAAAGTCGGATTTTTAGTGGATATTATA
>JAUNXD010000071.1 GCA_030539985.1 Methanobrevibacter sp. | reverse complement strand
TTTAATATTTTTCTTTTTGGATTATACAAAGTTTATTATTAAATAGTCATTTTAGAAAATATTACTATTTTATATATATTAAAAAAATATATTATTATATTAAAAATTTGGTTGAGAAGTTATGAAAGTTTTAATAATCACAGGGGAACTGGCATATCCTCTGATAAAAGAAGTCGTCTCTTCATCAAAAGAGGATATTATCGTACACATTGCCGACAATACTCAGGTTGCGGCGTTTTTAACACCACGACAAATTATCAAGGAAGTAAAAACTTCTTTTGCCGACCAATTGGATGAAATTGACATGATTCTTGTTCCTGGATTGATTAAAAAGGGAACAAAGGAAATCACAAAGGAACTTGGGATTCCAACATTTAAAGGCTCAACTGACGGAGCAGACCTTGCAATGGTATTGAACCTGATAGGAAGCATAGACCTATCTGAAGATAAGCCTGCCGATAAACTGATTGAAGAGGAAAAGCGAAAAGAGGCATTCAAGTTCATTGATGAATTTGAAAATGATGAGGAACATATCCGTGAACTTCTCAAAAAGCCAAATAACATACTAATCAGAAATCTTCCTGTCGGTGAAGACTTCCCGATGAGAGTGCTGTCCGAAATTGCCAATGCACCGTTTTTATCAAAAGAGGCATTAATCAACAAGTGCCAGTATTTCGTTGATTCCGGTGCAGACATGATAGACATAGGTATGGCCGCAGGTGAGGATTTCTCAGACAAGATTCCCGAACTGATACAGACATTAAGGCCAATCGTGGGAGACCGGCCATTAAGTATCGACACATTGAACGCCAAGGAAATTGAAGTTGCAGCCGAAAACGGAATCGACTTTGTTTTGAGCCTGGATTTGGGAAATAACTCTGAAGTTCAAAAAATCCTGAAAGAAAAGGATATTCCAGCGGTATTGCTTCCTACTAACTTTTCACAGGGAAAATCTCCAAAATCCCCTGCCGAAAGGGTTGAGGCAATGCATCAATTGATTAAGGACACTGAAGGCCTGCGTTATGTTGCAGACCTGATATTGGATCCGGTAAACAGTGCAAGTATTGTCGAATCGATAATAGCATGTCATGAATTCCATAAAACCAATCCTGCACCAATGTTTTTCGGTGTCGGAAACGTAACTGAACTTATGGACGCCGATTCTGGTGGAGTCAATGTGCTTCTTGCCGGAATAGGTATGGAATTGGGTGTAAGCATACTGTTCACTCCTGAAGAAAGTGGAAAGACAAGGGGAAGTGTCTATGAATTGGCGACAGCTTCAAAAATGATGTTTCTTGCAAAGCACAGAAAATCAATTCCAAAGGATTTGGGAATCAACCTTGTGGCATTTAAGGATAAGCATAAAAGAAATGATATCATACTGAATGAAATTGATGGAGTTGAACAGACCCATCAAATGGAACCTTTAAAATTCATAAGGGATAAGGCAGGAAGTTTTAAAATAAACGTTGATTACGGAACCACCGTGGAAAACAGTAAGATTACCGCAACTCATTTTAAGAAAAACAAGGCGGATTTGGTAATTGTCGGCCATTGCGCAAAGGAAATTTATGAAGAGATTATAACAAAAAATCTAGTTACCAGAATGGAACATGCGGCCTATCTGGGTTCCGAGCTTCAAAAGGCAGAAATAGCGATGATTACCGGTAAAGAATATGTTCAGGATTTTGATTTGTTCAAAAATCCTGATGAATTTAAAAAATAGTTCTAATCAAAGTCTGTAGGATCATATGTTCCCTCAGCCTGTCCTGCCTGTGGTGTGGAACTGTCAGAACTTGAACTGCTGCTTGATGAACCGCTGTCGGAACTTGAACTGTCTGAGCTTGAACTGCTGTCCGAACTTGCACTTTGTGTGGAAGGTCCTGAACTGGAACTGGAACCTGATTGTGAAGCTGATGAGGAAGCATCAGGCAAGTTTACATTATTGTTGTCATTTGTAAAATTGTTAGTAGGTTCTTCTAACTGATTTTGCGGATTCAGTGAAATTCCATTTCCGCTTATAAATAAGAATGCTCCAAGTGCAAGCAGAACAATCACTATTAATGCAATGATTATTGCATTGTCAGATTTCATATTTTACCTCCATTTAACTAATCACTTAATATATTATAATGATAAACTATAAATAAATTTATCTTTATACTTATTTTAGTAATGAAATTTTTAGGATGGTAACAAGGTGCAAGTTGAAGACATTAATATTAAAGACATTGATAAACTGCTTTTAGATGCAAGTTATGTTTCAAATGATGATATTTCAACAACTCTTTATTTATCATTATTCCTTGGAAAACCAATGCTTATCGAAGGCCCTCCGGGCGTTGGAAAAACCGAACTGGCAAAGGTGATTGCCCAATCATTTGATAGGGATTTTTTCAGGATACAATGTTATGAAGGAATCACTTTTGAACAGATTGTCGGTGAATGGAATTATCAAAAGCAATTATTACACTTGGAAGCTGCAAAGAACGATTCAAGCAATGTGGATGAAATTTTCGATGATGAGTTTTTCATACGAAGGCCTCTTCTCAACGCCTTTCTTAATGATAATGATTCCGTATTGTTAATTGATGAAATAGATAAGGCTGATGAGGAAGTTGAAAGCTTCCTGCTTCAGGCATTGGGAGAGCATGAAATCACAATCAACGATTTGGGAACTTTCCAGCTTAAAAACGATTTGATTGTTATTTTAACCTCAAACTCACAAAGGTCACTGCTTGATGAGACAAAGGACAGGTGTTTGTTTTTATATATTCCATATCCGACCGTCGAGCGTGAAATAGAAATCGTCAAATCCAAATTGCCTGATGCGGAAGATGAAACCGTATCCTATGTGGTCAAGCTTGTTCATCAGATACGCAATCTTAATCTGATGAAAAAACCGTCAGTAAGAGGAACGGTCGATTGGGTAAAATCAGTTTCCAATTTGGGAACAAAAAATATTGACCAATCACTGGAAAACAGTGTTGGAGTGGCAATCAAAACCGAAAGTGACAAAAAACGTGTAATCAAAGACATTTTCAACAAATGATAAGATGATAAATAAAATTGCAACTCTCTCTGCTGATTTAAGAAAAGAAGGTTTGCCCGTGAGTATAAGAAGCACCCAATCCGCTATGGAGATTTACCGGGATTTTGGGGATTCGGATAAAAATCTTTTAAAAACAGCACTGTTGGCTGTTTATGTAAAGGATAGGTATGACATTCCCAAATTTCTAAAGATTTTTGAAGAGGTCTTCAAGGCGGAACCTGAAAAGGAAGTTGCTGAAGAGCTGAAGAAAAGTAAGGCCTATCGGGGTACCGGTCCCAAATCAAACAAATACATTATCAAAAAGCAGAATTCCATCGGCAAAAAGGTTCAAATGGAAAAGGTCAATAATGAAAAATTGAAAATGCTTTCAGGCCAGCCATTGCTAGAGGAGGCTAAAAAACTCGAACGTGATGGTGAACTGATGAACAAAGATTTGACAAAGCTGAACCGTTTCGATCCAAGAATGCTTGAAATTTGCCAGAGGTTAGGTAAGAGAATAGCAAATAAACGTTCAAGGCGAAAGATTCAGGCCAATTCCCATAAGATTGATATGCGAAGAACCATGAGGGCAAACCTTAAATATGGTGGAGTGCCTCTGGAGCTCATAAAGGCGAAGCCAAGACCCCATAAAAACGAGCACCTCTTTCTCAATGACATCAGCGGATCATGTGAATGGATCAGCAGCTGGTTTTTTATGCTAATGTTTTCAGCTCAGACGGCTTTTAAAAGATCCAGAACCTTTGAATTTGACAATAAGGTGATTGAGACAACAAAAGCCTTAAAAGAGGAATATCTGATTGATGCCTTTGTCAAAGTTAAGGACCAGCGCGTCAAGAACATGATGGTGCATGGAACATCAGATATGTATTCTGCGTTTAAGCAGTTCCAGGAAATGGCTAACATCAACAATAAGTCTTATGTAATAATTTTATCCGACTGCAGGGATTGGGCAGGACCTAAGGTAAATAAGATTCCTGCAAGTGTCGAACTGGTTGAGGAAATGGTGAGAGATTCCAAAAAGGTTGTTATCCTAAACCCTGAAGACAGGAACAAGTGGGATATTGTGGACAGCTGTGTCTCATTGTACAAGGATGCCGGAGCGCATGTGTTTGAAGTCAACACCCTAAATCAGCTGGCACAGTTTGTAGAACAGATGTAGGTGGTAGTATGCAATGTAGTAAATGCGGTAACTCTAAAGTTATATATAAAAGAGAACAGTCAGGACAGCTATTGTGCAAAGACTGTTTTATCGAATCCATCGAAAAAAAGGCAATCAAAACAGTCAGAAAAGAAAAATTGCTCGATAAGGGAGACAAGGTTTTGGTAGCTCTTTCAGGTGGAAAGGACAGTGTAACTACTCTTGAGATATTGAATTCATTCAGGAAAATGAATGTCATTGACATCTGTGCGGTAACCGTTGATGAGGGAATTGCAAATTATCGCCAGGGTGGAGTTGACATTGCCATAAGGCATGCAGAAAGACTGGGAATTGAGCATAAGGTGGTATCTCTAAAAGAGGATTATGGAATAACTTTGGATGAGATAATGCAAAGGCCAAACCATAGGGGGTCATGCACATATTGTGGAGTGTTCAGAAGAACAATCATCAATAAGGCGGCCCGTGAAATGGGCGCCACAAAAATTGCCACAGGCCATAATCTTGATGATGAGGTTCAGGCAATCATGATGAATTATCTTGAAGGCAATACTGATAATTTAACCAAACTGGGTGCAAAGACAGAATCCAAAGCCGAAGAATTCACGGTTAAAATCAAACCCTTAAGGGAGATTCCGGAACGTGAAATTGGTTTATATGTGGTTGCAAAAGATCTGGAAGTTCACTTTGACAGTTGCCCGTATGCGATGCAGTCATTCCGGGGTGAAGTTTCAGAAGTGATAAATCAGCTTGCCGAAAAGCACCCAACAATAAAATACTCCACTTTAAGGGGATATGACAAGATTAAAAATGTATTGAAAAGTGAAATACAAAAGGAATATGCTCATGGAAGATGCAAAAGATGTGGAGAACCCTCCGCCAATGAATTATGCAAGGCATGTTCTTTTTTAGAGGAATTAGGTGTATAAAATGTTTACTTTAAAATATAAAGATATAAATGAGGAAAGGGAAATTCCAAATGAAGATTATACTATTAATGATTTGCTGAATGATTTGAACCTCTCAGCCCAGACAATGGTATCAAAGCAGAATGGGGAGCTGGTCATTGAAGATACCGTTATTGAAGATGGCGATGAGATTAAATTGGTTCAGATAATCTATGGTGGTTAAGTGAAAATCAGTTATGAATGCGGGCCATGCTTTTTAAGGCAAGCCCGTGAAGCAATGGATTTATCAACAGATGATGAAGCTCTTAAAATGGAGATTATGGAAGAAATCTTCAAGTTTCTAAGTGCCAATTTCACGCCCGAAACCAACTCAAACGGTACCGGTTCGGCTATGCACAATCTGATTAAACAGAAAACCGGCTGCATCGACCCTTACCATAAGGAAAAAATTGAAGGTAATGAAATCGCTTTAAAATACCTTCCCGATGTTAAAAAAATCCTTAAAAAGGATGACAGTCTGGAAAATTATGTTAAGATCGCCATAATTGGAAATATCCTGGATTTTGGTGCATTCACATTGGATGATGATATAGAAAGTGTGATAAATGAATCCTTAAGCAAGGATTTGGCCGTAAAGGACATCGAGGAGTTTGAAAATTCCCTACAGACTCATGATAAGGTATTGTATCTCGTTGACAATACAGGGGAAATCGTTTTTGATAAGCTGCTTCTTGCCAAAATAAGGGAATATGATGTTGATATAACAATTGCGGTTAAATCAGAACCTATATTAAATGATGCATGCATGGCCGAGGCATTGGATGCGGGACTTGATGAATTTGGCGACATTGTCGAGATAGGCTGCGGAACTGTAGGGTATGTGGACAGTGAAATTTCAGATGAATTCCGAGAGATTTTCAACAGCCATAAATTCATAATCTCAAAAGGAATGGGCAATTATGAAGGTTTAAGCGAAATAGATTTGTCTTTTAAGGATGTCTATTTTTTATTATGTGCAAAATGCAATACCATTTCAAAACACATCGGCGCAAACCTGCATGACATGCTTTTATTCAAAAAATAATCAGGTGCACTATGATAATCGGTTTTATAGGTTTTGGGAAGGTTTCAGGAAATCTGGCTGATTTGATTTCATCACCAGACATTGAATTTGTAACCTCAACCGAAAACAGATCTCCGGAAACGATACGAAATATTAAAAAATCCAACGTTGAGGTTTTGGACACCTTCAGGGAGGTGGCCTTAAAATCCGATATTTTAATTTCAGCAAACTCTCCTAAAAATGCATTGGATGCAGCTGTGAAATACGGAAAATACTGTAAGGGAATATATTTGGATTTGAACAATGTTTCTCCTGACACTACCTTTAAAATAAGTGAGCATGCTGATGATTTTGTAGACGGTGCAATCATTGGAAAGATAGATTCCAACAATCCGATTTTATATCTTTCAGGACCAAATGCAGAAAAATTACTGTTTTTAGATGAATTTATTGAAACCCATATCATAAGCGACAGGATAGGGGATGTAAGCAAGTTGAAATTGCTTAGAAGTGCCTATACCAAGACTTTATCCGTTCTTCTGATTGAATCGCTAGAGATTGCAAAGGACAATAATCTGGAAAATGAATTTTATGAGATATTGTCATTGACTGAAGGTGATGACTTTAAAGATAAATCACAATCAAGAATAGAAAATACTTTAAACAGTTCCAAAAGAAAATCAGAAGAATTAAAAGAAATTATCGAATATTTTGATGAAAATGAATTGACAATGGTTAAATCAGCATTAAAAAAACTTAACCGATAACCACTTTAACCTTAAATCCTTTTTTTGCACTTATTATGCATCCGTCAACCGGGATGAAATGTGAATCCATAATGTAGCGAAGATAGGTTACATCTCTTGCAGGCAGCCTTAAATTTGTTTTTATTTTTTTACCCTCACTTTTGAACTGAACGGATATTTTTCCATTTTTATCAACGTATAAATCGGTTTTGATGCCTTCCTTTGTAATTTTCGTTTCAAATTTGGTCAGATTCAAACCCGCTTCAATTGTCATTGGGGGACTGTCAACGGCAATGTTTTCGCTTCTGAACTTTTCGTTGGCCTCACGTGCACTGATTCCCTTTTCACCTTCGCATGCAACATACCATGCCCTGTCAACAACCCTTTGAACTTTTTGGTTATCTGGAATAACACCTTGGGATTCATAGCCTTTCATCAGCTCCATCACTTCCCTTTTGCTGACGTCCATTTCAATTGCGCTGATGGCAAGTCGTGTCATTACCGGCCCGTAATCTGATCTTCTAAAAGCAGCCCAAATTGACTCGGGGTCTCTGTAAACTCTTCTTTTAATAATTTCATTAATTGTATTCCCGTTGAGGTAAGCTATCTTTTCAAGATTTCCCCGGGAATAGGTGTTCATTCTTTTGTAGATTTCCTTCCAGTTTCTCTGACCGGGAACCCTTCCCTCATCAATTTCCCTTTGAAGGATTTCAACAGTTGATTTCGGAAGCAACTTTTCAATGTCTTTGGTAATTTCCAAATCATTATCCGTGATGGATTGTCTGATTAATCTGCCTGAAAATTTATCCTTATTGAATTCCTTTACGACATGATATTTGAGTTTTGAGCCTAAAAATTCATTTATTGCATACCATCGAATCTCGTTTCTGTTGGTATAACTTTTTGGCATTCCAACAAAATTGCCCTCGTCAATGAACTTCTGGGCCTTGGATCTTATTTCCTCCAGGGAAATGCTTGCAGAGGTAATATAATCGGTTGCCC
>JAUNXD010000307.1 GCA_030539985.1 Methanobrevibacter sp. | reverse complement strand
AATTAAATCATTAATTAATTAAAATTATTTTGGAGAGAGGTTAATATGAAAACTCATGCGATAGTTGTATCACTTATGTTTTCTCTACACTACTTTTTTTAGAACTAATAATAATTAAATATTTTCTATTCCATAAATTCCATTACTTATTTTATTACAAATGATTAATCATGAGGAAGATGCAAACCTGATTATTATTGTGGAATTTTGAAAAATTGAATTAATAAAACAATGTATTAACTTTATGTAAATAATGTGCATGAAATTAATCGCTTATTAAACTTAAATAATGAACAGATAAGATTCATCAGCTACCTCTATTTGACAGAAGACTATGAAGAATATCTTATGGGGCTTGATAGGGTTACATGTGAGCGGTTAATGAAAGGTAACGGGTATGCAAGTGTTAAAGGTCAACTATTTGATGAATCAGACTTTTCATAATATCTCATGAGGAATATATAAAATTTCAATCGTTAGAATGCGTTAAAATCAAGAAAAAACAAATTTAAAAGTGAATTGGCAGTCTAAGGGCAGTATTGGTCGCCTTAAGACATGATTGGGAAATAAATACTATTCCCAATCATGAATATGGCAAATTCTATACATCATCTCCGCATAAGAAATCAATTATGTTTAGATGCTTGACTCCATCTTTGGAAAAGTCATGATTTTCAGTTGTTATCAGTATGGATTCAAATTTGTCAGGTATGCGAAGTAATGGTGTGATTTCACGTTTCAATGTTTTTTCACCGGTTAATCTGTAGGATACCTGTATATATTTGTATTTGCCGGATTTTTCACAGACGAAATCCACTTCAGTGTTATCTGGATTTCTTCCCACATTGACTTTGTATCCTCTTCTAAGAAGCTCGACATAAACAATTGTTTCAAGAATTTTAGTTACTTTTAGGATGTTGTCCTCAATCAGTGCATGATGAAATCCGTGGTCCATGAGATAATATTTTCCAAGGATTTTCATTTCTTTTCTTCCTTTAAGTTCAAAGCATTTGCATTTGGACAGGAAAAATGACTGATTTAAATAGTCATTATATTTAAGCAGTGTGTCCTGTGAGGTATAGATGTCATTGCTTTTTAGATAATTTTTTATGCTTTTGGATGAGAATATTTCGCCGGTGCTTGAAATCATGTATCGGCTGAAACGCTGAAGCAGGTCAATATTGTTTATCTTGAATCTTGAAACTATATCCTCAAACAGTATTGAGTTGTAAATGTCTTTTAGAGCCATTTTTTTAAACTCATTGCTTCCTAATGTCAAGATACCTGGCATTCCTCCGAAGTTGAAATAATCATCATAGAGTTTGGTGATTGAGTTTTCGTTTATTTCAACACCCTCGATTTCGTTTTTATCCTGGAGGAATTCCTTGAATGAGAATGGGTATACGTTGATTGTGAGAAATCTTCCGGTCAGGAGTGTTGCAAGTTCACCGGACAGCAGCTTTGAATTGGAACCTGTAATGTATATGTCGCTGTCAATGGAAACACGGTATGTGTTTATGGATTTTTCCCATCCTTTAACCTGTTGAATTTCATCAAAAAACAGGTATATTTTTCCTTTGATGTTTTCAGTTTTTTTGTAGACTAGTTCATCCAATTTATCACAGTTGTCAATCTGATTATATTCCCTTGATTCAAAGGATATGAATATGATGTTTTCGTCTTTAACGCCCATTGATTTAAGTTCGTCAATAATGTTGTGCATTAAACTGGTTTTACCGCATCTTCTGATACCTATAAATACTTTAACAAAATCAGTGTTTACATAATCCTTCAACTGATCAACATATGCTTCACGTTTAATCAAGTTATTTGCCATAGTAAAAACGACCTCCTATATTTTTCTATAATAAAAATTC
>JAUNXD010000306.1 GCA_030539985.1 Methanobrevibacter sp. | reverse complement strand
AGAAAATTATTTTCACCATCGAATGAAGACAGGTATTTTGCTGTGGAATTTTTATTATATACCTCATAAACGGATTCAGAAGCCAATATCTCAACGAATTTGCCTTCCAAAATCAAATCATTCAATCTGAAGTTAAAAACTTCATGATATATCGGCAAGACACATCTTGCACTGTTTGCCTGAACCAGTACATCCTCAATAAAATTATAAATTTTATCCACATCAACACCATCTGATTCCAGCAATACCGCTTCACAAAGAAGATGCAGTTCTTCAATTGATTGTTCGGGGATTTTATCAATAACATGGCCTTGGATGATATTGAAAATATCTTCCAATAAATTTACGACACCTGTGAGTTCCAAAATATTTTTCATCTGCAATTTCAACAGATTTTCCAAATGATACTTGTTTGATTTGCGAAATACCATATCTTTTAATTCCAAACGATGCAAAGTACTGGAAATTGAACTATAGCTCAGTTTTGTAGAAGTTGCCAAGTCTTTCATATTCAATGGTTTTTCATATAAGGCCTTAAGGACTTTTAATCTAATTAATGAATTAGATACGAATTTTACATCGTTAGAAATCGCATTGTAGTTTTTTACGTATTCTCTATTCTTATCCAATGTAATCACCTATTCAGTATTACTTATATCATATTATTCATTACCAAAGAATATAAAAACTATCAAACTACACAGGAGTGCGAAGTCACAGTTGCAAAACCTTTAAATATCAACAAATTTAGTTATTTTTTTAATACATGAAACACTAAAAATAAACATGACTAAATTGAATCAGTGGTAAAATGATTGATACACATATGCATGCTGACGCCAGAAGCGGAGAAGACTTTAAAGAAATGTATTTGGCAGGTATTGACACTGCAATAACATGCAGCTATTATCCATATAAAATACCTCATGAAATGATACTTTTAAATCATTTAAATAGAATTTTGGAACTGGATACAAAACGTGTCAAGGAATATGGGCTTGATTTGAAAGTTGCATTGGGAATTCATCCCACCAACTCCAATGTCAATCCAGATGGAATCTTTGAAAAGTTATACGAATGGATAGATAAAAAGGAAATCATAGCAATCGGAGAGATAGGCCTTGAAGATTTGACAGAAAATGAGATGGAAATATTCAAAAAACAATTGGATATCGCTAGTGAAACCGAATCAAAAGTAATCATCCACACTCCAAGAAAAAACAAAAGGGATGTCCTGAAAGTTATTTTGGATATTGTTCCACAGCACATTGATGAAAATCAGGCGGTCATTGATCATATCAACCCTCAGGTAATCTGTGACGTGACCGTACAGCCTCAAAAAATGGATAAATTCGAAGCGATATCTATTTTGGATGAATATGGATTTGATAAATTTCTTTTAAACAGTGATATTAGCAACAAACCGTCAGATCCGCTTTCTGTTCCAAAAACAATACGTGAATTGACAAAACAAGGGTATGATAAAAACGAAATCAAAAAAGTTGAATATTTAAATGCCCGAAAGTTCTTTAAAATTTAGATATCATGAACATTATTGAAAAACTACCAATTCCGATTGCAGGACTGGCTCTTGCATCATTATCCCTTGGAAATTTGCTACAGGACATACATCCATATCTAAGATACCTATTTGGACTAATTGGAGCAATAATTCTTATTTTAATAGTTTTGAAAGTTGTCAGTTATCCTCAGATGATAAAAAATGACTTTAAAAATCCGGTCATCGTCAGCAGTTCCGGAACATTTTCCATGAGTTTGATGCTTCTATCTACATATCTTATACCATTCACATCAGGTATTGCATATATGTTATGGATAATAGGAATTGTGCTCCATATTCTGTTAATAATATACTTTAC
>JAUNXD010000070.1 GCA_030539985.1 Methanobrevibacter sp. | reverse complement strand
ATGAGTAGTTATTATGGGAAATTAATCCCATAATAAACATTTCAACAGTTCAATAAATGCGGTAATTAACATTAGGACTGTTGAAATTTGACTCATTTTTTCATTACCCCTAGTATTATCACCTCCTACAGACATATTGTTGATTTTTAATGTATTTAAAGATTTTCCTAGCTTAAATACGTGAAAAAATTGCTTTAAGTTCGTAAAATTGTTCTAACTATGAAATATTCCTTTTAATTTGTAAAATTGACTTCATCTAAAAAAATTGATTCAACTTCGTAATTAATAATATTAACCGTTTAAAATTAAAAAAAATAGTTTAATGAGTATATCTTCCACGTGATTCAATATCTCCAATCACATCAAGTATTGACTCATCACCATATCCCTTTAAAACCAAATCGAAATATTTCAATGCAAGATTATAATCAATACTTTGCAAGGACTTTTTTAAGACAAGCAGGTCAACAGCCTTATCTTCTCTAAGCTGCGAGTATCTTCCAAGCCCGAAATCAATGAACACAAGCGAATCATCCTGAAGCATGATGTTTGAGGTTGTTATGTCTCCATGAATAATGTCAAAGGAGTGGAGTTTTGAGATTTCCTCACCTATCCGGAATGCCAAATCATCATTTATGACATCCTTAACCATTGCGCCATCAATTTCCTCCATTGTAATGGCTTTCCTTTCCAAATCGACATCATACAATACCGGAGTTCTGACACCTGCCCTTTTGGCGTCACTCAATAGCTTGGCTTCCTCCTTGGTTCTTGCACGCCTTATTTTAGAATCGATTTCAGGAATCCTGTAACCCTTAACGACACGGTCTTTGACAATGGCCTTCCTGCCCAGATAATCGGATTTGACAATGTTTGACTCGGCACCCTTTGCAATCAGGTCGTCGGATAATTTCAAATACGTCTTCGTATTGTCAATCCATGGAATGTCAACCTCATCGGTTCTGAATTTCTGGATGATTCCTGTATCCTTTAAATCCAATGGGCCAAACTCTTTGCACATCAAAAGACCGAGCCATGCGATCATGACCCCATTGTCTCCGCATAGTTTCATTTCCGGCATGTAAAACTTTGCGCCGTGCTCATCAGACATTGTCTTGAGCATTTCACGCAAACGTGAATTGGCCGAAACTCCACCGCAGAGCATTACCTCCTCCTTTTGGGTGTGTGAAAGTGCACGCTCGGTTACCTCAACAAGCATTGAAAAGGCGGTTTCTTGAAGTGAAAAGCAGACGTCTTCAATTGGTGTGCCCTTTTGAGCTTCCCTTAAAGCCGCTGACAGCAATCCGGAAAACGAGAAATCCATACCCTTTACAACATAGGGCAAGTCTATATAGCTTCCCTTTTTGGCCAGCTTTTCAATGACAGGTCCTCCAGGATGGCCAAGTCCGGTTTCACGACCGAAATGGTCAAGACAGTTTCCAACGGCAATGTCAAGGGTTTCACCAAAGATCCTATACCTTCCGCTTTCATATGCGATAACCTGACTGTTTCCCCCACTTACATATAATGATACCGGGTTGATGGCACCGGTATCGAGTTTTCCAACTTCAACATGTCCGATGCAGTGATTCACACCGATTATCGGCTTTTTTAGTGACAGCGCAAGAGATCTTGCTGAAGTTGCGACTATCCTTAAGGCAGGACCCAGTCCGGGACCCTGTGAAAATGAAATCAAATCAATGTCATCGTATGACAGTCCTGATTGCTCAATGGCCTGAGGAATCAATTTAGGAATCCATTCTGCATGGTGTTCGGCAGCCAGACGAGGATGTATTCCTCCTTCCTCCGGAAAGAGCTGTTTTCCTGCCATTGCCAAAATGTTGCCTTCACTGTCTACAATACCTACACCGGTTTTTTCCGCTGTTCCTTCAATTCCTAAACTAATCAAGATAATCAACTGTGAATTTATTTTAAAAACAAAGACCTGTCCAAAAATCCGGGACAATTAGTGATACAAAATACGTTACTTGTTAAAACCAGAGAAAAACCTGCTGTTCATTTGCAGTTGTGAAATACAACTGCAAAATGCTAAAAGCATTGAACAACAAGAACAAACGAAATGAATTAATTTTCTCCATAGAATTTTAATATCGATAAGCAATTAATGATTTATATATTCTCATATATTAAGTTAGTGCATTTCACATGAAAAATATTTTAAATTTAAAAAGACAATAATAAAATATGGGATTTTATAGTGCAAATACTCCAGAACAAAAGAGAGTAAAACAACTGACCGGAGACATCAACATCCATGACATGTTTAAAAACGAATGTGAAACAAGAGGAATACCTATTTACAATGCCTACAACATTCAAAAAAGATTAATACACGAAGTGGAGATGGAACAGCTGGTTGGTGTCAAACAGGTTGATGACAGACTTATGGAACTTTTAGATGAGAGAGGAAAGAATAAAGTGACACACAGGTATGTTGACTTTGTATCAAAAGAGGATAGTGCCTCAAAAGGAGTGATTCCTAAAAGACCTGATGATGAGTCTTCACTTCCTCCAAAAGACCAGATTAGAATTCCACCAAGATCAAGAGACGGGCAAACATTCAAAACTGACAATGAACTGTCACAGGAAGAGATGTTAAAGAAAATCATGCTCCAAAACAAAAAGATTATTAATCAGAATAAAATTATAATAGATTTACTGAAAAAACAGGGTGAAAACAATGATTGATGGAATTACTACTTACGGATCAACTGAATTGACTGAAAAGCTACAGGAAGTGGAGGATGAAGCAGTATTTTTACTTACAATAGGAACCACCGAAACTTCCCTGATTGAAGGGATTTCAGGAGCAGGCCCATCAGCGAATTTGACCGAATACACACCGGCAGGAGATGCCGAATTCATGGTATTGGGAGAGGTCAGATGCTGTGAAGCTCCTGCAGAAACTGTCGTTGGAGATGCAGCTGCACCAACTCCTGCAAAACTTACAAAAGCTTCCCTTCAAGTTGCTAACATCCCATTTGTCATCGTTGATGCAGGTTCCAAAATAAAGCCTGACGTCGAATATGTAAATTTGGGAAAGGATTACGGAAGAGACATAAGAACCGGAAAAGGCGTTTTAAACCCATTGGAAATATTTGAAAATGCAAAGGACTTGGGCAATGAATTATCACAAAGGCATGAAATGCTCATAATTGGTGAAAGCATAGCTGCCGGAACCACAACCGCCCTTGGAGTTCTGAAGGCATTAGGCTATGAGGCAAACGAAAAAGTCAGCGGCAGCATGCCACATAATCCGCACGACCTGAAGTCCGATACCGTAAACGAAGGACTGAAAAACGCAGGAATCGAACCGGGCGAAGCCGATGCGATGCAGGCCATCGGTGCTGTAGGAGACCCTACCATTCCGGCAATTGCAGGACTGGTATTGGGTTCAGACATTCCAATCATATTGGCGGGAGGAACACAGATGGCAGCGACATGTGCAGTAATCAAATCCATACAGCCTACATTTGATTTTTCAAGAATTAATCTGGCAACTACAGTATTCGTAGCTTCTGACGAAACTGCTGATCTGTTCGGCATTCTAAACCAGATTGATGACAACATTACCGTCAACGTCGTTGACCCGAGATTTGAGGAATCCGAACATGAAGGATTGAAAAACTACCTTAAAGGATTTGTCAAGGAAGGTGCCGGAGCTGGAGGGGCAATGTATACTGCCCTTGTCTTGGGAAATACCGTTGAAAAACTTAGAAAAAGAATTGAAAAAGTTTGCAAATAGAGATTAAATCAATCTCTAACCCTATTTTTTTACTGATTTTAAAAAAAAGAAAAGATGTAGAAGTTACATCTAAAATATGTGAGCAATTGAGCCCATAAATACAATTATACCCATTAGCCAACAGTAATAGGAAAATATGTCCAGGCTTTTGTTCTGTATCAAATCAAGCATCCATTTAATGGCCAGATATCCTGCAATAATTGATGCTACAAAACCCAATAATACTGGAAGGAAGTTTGCATCCATTGCTGAGCCGATATCCTTTATCTGAAGGATAAATGCACCGAGAATAGCAGGTATTGACAATATGAAACTGAATTTTGCTGCAAATTCCTTGTTAAGGCCGATTGTCAGACCTGCTGCGATTGTTGTACCTGAACGTGAAAGACCAGGCAGGATTGCACATGCCTGACCTAAACCCATGAACAATGCTTCTTTTTTTGTTATTGTATTGTAATTAATGTCTCCACTAGGCATTCTTTGAGACAGATATAGTATTGTACCTGTTACAAACAAAAAGAATGCAGGAACATACAGTGCACCTGAAAACAACGCATCAACGGAATCCTCAAATAATACTCCAACCAAACCGACAGGAATGGTGGCCAGTATCACATACCATGCAAGCCTTTTGTAGGGATCTTCGTAAAATCCTTCCTTGAATCTTCCATGAAGGAGGTCTCCAATGCTCAGCCACCAGGACTTAAGCATCTTGTAGATGTCCCATCTGAAGAACCACATTACTGCAATCAGGGTCCCCAAGTGAAGAAAAGTATCAAAAGCAAGAGAGCTTTCGACTCCCAATAACTTTTGAATGAAAACCAAATGTGCGGAACTGCTGACCGGTAGGAATTCAGTCAATCCCTGAATGATACCGATTATAACTGCCTGAATTATATCCATATCCTACACCATTTAAATATAAGATAACCAACCGTATTTGTCTTCCACTTTAGCTTCTACAATATCAAAGAAGGCGGATTGGATTTTTTCAGATATTGGTCCTCTTCTACCTATTCCAATGGTCCTGTGGTCAATTGAACGAATCGGAGTAACTTCCGCTGCTGTTCCGGTGAAGAACACTTCATTAGCTGAGTATAGTCTTTCTCTTGAGATTACCTCTTCAACGACTTCATAGCCTAAGTCACGTGCGATTGTCATGACTGAATCTCTTGTAATACCTTTTAGGTTGGATGAGGACATTGCAGGAGTGAACAGTTTTTCGCCTTCAACCAAAAAGATGTTTTCTCCACTACCTTCTGAAACATGTCCTTCATAATCGAGCATGATTGCTTCATCATATCCGTTGTCGATTGCTTCGAGTTTAGCTAATTGGGAGTTCATGTAGTTTGCACCACATTTAGCGAGTGCAGGGAAGGTATCAGGTGCCGGTTTTCTCCAGGAGGAAACGCCGATGTCCACACCGTTTGCCATTCCTTCTTCACCTAAGTATGATCCCCATTCCCATGCAGCAATAACTACGTTAACAGGACAGTTTGAAGGGTCTACACCAAGTTCTCCATATCCTTTAAATACGATAGGGCGTATGTAACAACCGTTTAAATCATTGACACGGACTGTTTCCAATATTGCTTCTTCAATTTCTTCTTGTGTGTATGGAATTTCTATCTTGTAGATTTTTGCGGAATCGAATAAACGTTGTACGTGTTCTTTTAGACGGAATACCGCTACACCGTTTTCATTATTATATGCACGAATTCCTTCAAAGACGCTTGTACCGTAGTGGACAACGTGAGAAAGTACGTGAATGTTTGCATCTTTCCAATCTACCATGTTTCCATCAAACCATATTTTACTAGCTGTGTCATCCCATGCCATTTTATCACTTCAATTTTTTTACTAATAATTAATTATTGTTTTTATCATTATTATATATGTTCATAGCCAGGAATATGAAAATCGTAAAGTATATATAATAGTAAAATCATAATAATATTTGTTGGTTCCGTGGTCTAGTGGTATGATACCTCCCTTACAAGGAGGGGATCACGAGTTCGAGTCTCGTCGGAACCACTCATATTCTATTTTTAAATGTTAGTTTCCTTATTGCATAATTATTTTATCTTTGTTTTTGATTTTAATTACAAAAAACTAGTTTCTATATCGGCTAATAGTTTAATACCCATCTAACAAATCAGCCGGAAACAATCAAATAATAAGATTTAAATAGTTTTTGAATTAAATTTAATACTATCAAATAAGGAGACTAAAAATATGGTAGTTAAAATTGCTATTATTAAAAGTGGTAATATTGGTACTTCACCAGTAATTGACCTATTGTTAGACGAAAGAGCAGACAGACCAAACATCGATGTAAGAACCTTTGGATCTGGAGCAAAAATGAACCCAGAACAAGTAGAAGACGTCGTACCTAAAATAGACGCTTTCGAACCTGACTTCGCAATCTTCATTAGCCCAAACCCAGGAGCACCTGGACCAGCTAAAGCAAGAGAATTATTATCTGAAAAAGATGTTCCTGCTATTATCATTGGTGACGCACCTGGTAAAGGTAAAAAAGATGAAATGGATGAACAAGGCTTAGGATACATCATCGTAATGTCTGACCCAATGATTGGTGCAAAAAGAGAATGGTTAGACCCAACTGAAATGGCTATTTTCAACTCTGACATCTTAAAAGTACTCGCTGAAACCGGTGCATTAAGATTAGTCCAAAAAACCATTGACGACGTAATCGCACAAGCAGAAGCAGGTGAAATCGAATTACCTAAACTCATTATTACTGCTGAAAAAGCTGCAGAAGCTGGCGGATTTGCAAACCCATACGCAAAAGCAAAAGCTATCGCTGCATACGAAATGGCTGGATCCGTTGCAAACTTAGACATGAAAGGTTGTTTCATGACCAAAGGTTACGAAAACTTCATTCCTTTAGTAGCTGCTGCTCACGAAATTGCTGCATGCGCTGCTAAATTAGCTCAAGAAGCAAGAGACATTGAAAAAGCAAATGATACTGTTTTAAGAACCCCTCACATGAAAGAAGGAAACCCAGGTTGTAAAACAGACTTAATATCTAAACCAGAATAAGTAGCATATTTGCTACTTTTATTTTTCTTTTTTAAAACTAACACCACTAAATTTGATTCCAGACCATATTATAATTTTCTTTGGAGTTTTTTGATTAAATTTATTATGATATCAATATTACTTTAAACTCATTAAATTGCTTTTAAAAATCTATTTATTAAATGATTTACTTTTTAATTTGAAAATAAAGAATTATTTAATAATAAAATTAAAAATAAATCTATGAAAACCAAAAATATAATTTTATGTATAATTTTTTTAGTAGTTAGTATGTTGAATTCAGATAAGGCCTGTAAGAAATATGATAATTTGGAAATAAATGGAATTTTTTCAGTCAAAAAAGATGACCTCCCACAAGATTTTAGCGAGAATGCTTTAAAAATTGTCAATGAGTTCATTCAAAAAACACAAAATCTTGACAAAGAATGGGCGATATACTTTGACTACAAAACTGGTGAAATTCTAAAATGTGGACACGGTGAAGAAAATAATGTAAAGATAACCTTTAGAGAAGATGATTTCGATGGACATAATGTTGCCTCGATTCATAACCATCCAAAAGAATTATTATCTGCGCCATCACATAAAAATTTCAGAATTTTTGAAAGAAAATTTGAAGATTATGAGTTAATTGCGGGTTTTGAGCATTTTTGGATTTTGAAAGCAAAAGGGTTGTATGAAAATTTAGTTGATGAAGCAAATTCGACTTCAGAGATTATTGCTTTAACTTCATTAATGAGTTGTACACTCAAATACAATGATGATGATATAATCAATCAGATGCATAATGTTATTTATGGCAAGGAATTATCAAAGTATATTAATAATAAAAACATAAATGATATACAATTACTACAAAAGGAGTATACTACTATGGATAGTGATTTAAAAACTGCAGAATTTTCATGTTTAAAACGAATATCTAGTCCTGATGCAATTAGACTTGCAAGGGAATATGAAAAATGCCCCTTCACACCAACTGCCAAGGAAATACTCTACAACTATTATCAAAGCATTGGCGTTGAAATTGAATTTGATGAAATTTTTGCAGATTAAACACACAATTTTGGCATTGTCAAAAATTGTCATGATGTGGCATCGATTTTTTGGTTGTTGGAGTGAT
>JAUNXD010000305.1 GCA_030539985.1 Methanobrevibacter sp. | reverse complement strand
ACAAGATACTGTTGTAGAAGAATGTTAATTTCTCATGTGGAAACTTGGGAATAATCAAGTAGGGATATTTTTTAAAAATTTAATCTTGGTAAAATATATGCCTAAAAAATGGAAGTAATATTCATGGATGTTGAAAAAAAATTAACAAGGTTTGAAAGAGCTAGAATTCTCGGTGCTAGAGCAATTCAAATATCTATGGGTGCAAAACCATTAGTGAAAATTAGTGACTCATCAGATCCAATTGATATAGCATACCAAGAACTCAAAGCTGGAGTTTTACCATTAGATGTTATTAGAGATGAATAGATTTTATCTATTTACTCTATAATTTTATTAAAAAAAATAGTAAATACCAATATAAACCTGTAAAGAAACTTACTGATTTTTTCAAGATATAGGTTAATTGGTAATAAATTGAATGACACTGAGGTGTTTTTTTGGATAGTATAATAGAAGACGTCCGAGTCAGAAAGATTTTGGACAGCAGAGGTAATCCTACCATTGAAGTAGATGTTATTACTTGGAATGGTTTTGGAAGAGCAGCTGCACCAAGTGGAGCAAGTACTGGTTCAAGAGAAGTGGTATCCTTCCCTGAAGGGGGAGTTGACATTGTAGTAAGTGAAATGGAAGATTTGATTGCTTCTGAGCTTATTGGAATGGATGCTTGTGATGTTGCTACAATTGACGAAGTATTAAAAGAAATTGATGGCACTGACAATCTGGCCGCTATTGGAGGCAACACTACCGTTGCGATTTCCATGGCTGTCGCTAAGGCAGCTGCATCATCTTATAACATGCCACTTTATCAATACATTGGGGGTAATTTTGCAAATGAATTGCCGTATCCATTAGGTAATATGATGAATGGTGGTGCTCATGCAGGTGTTAATGCTCCGGATATTCAAGAATTCTTGGTTGTTCCTATTGGAGCTACAAGTATTGTTGATGCAATTTTTGCTAATGCTTCTATTCACAAAAAATTAAAAGAATTAATCCAATCTAAAGATTCCTCTTTCACAGGTGGAAAAGGAGATGAAGGCGGATGGGTACCTAACATTACTAATGTTGATGCTTTGGAAATTCAATCAAAAGCATGTGAAGAGGTTAGTGATGAGATTGGTATTGAAATCAGGCCGGCTTTGGATATGGCGGCATCCGAATTATGGGATGCAAATGAGCAAAAGTATATTTATGCTCAGGATGGTATCAAAAGGGATACCGGAGATCAAATAGATTTCGTAAAAGATATTATTGATACTTATAATATGTTTTATGTAGAAGACCCATTTGACGAATCTGACTTTGAAGGTTTTGCTCAATTAACTTCAAAGGTTGGGGATAAATGTCTCATCTGTGGTGATGATTTATTCGTAACTAATAAAGAGCTTTTAGCTAAGGGTATTGAAATGAATGCAGCAAATGCAATCATTATCAAACCGAATCAGATAGGCTGTCTGTCTGAAACTTATGCTACTGTAGAGTTGGCTAAAAAACATGGTATTGTACCTGTTGTTTCTCACCGTTCCGGTGAAACTACTGATGACACCATTGCGCATTTGGCTGTTGGTTTTTCATCTCCTATGATTAAAACCGGTGCTATTGGTGGGGAAAGAATAGCTAAACTGAATGAGCTTATCAGAATTGATGAAAAACTTCCAAATTCAAGAATGGGTAAATTTTAATAAAGGGAGAGATTATTATGTCAAAAGTAATTCTTGATTACGATAAATGTGATGGTGCAGACTGCGCTGAATGTGCTGATGTTTGCCCTATGGAAGTATTAGTTCTTGAAGGAGATAAAATTGAAATTCACAATCCTGAAGATTGCAGTTATTGTGAAGTATGTATGGACGTTTGTCCTAATGAATGTATTAAAATTGAAG
>JAUNXD010000304.1 GCA_030539985.1 Methanobrevibacter sp. | reverse complement strand
CAATTTTAACTTTACAGAATTCTTTAATACCTTCAATTGTTGGTTTTTGAGCTGCCAATGGGACTGTGATAATTAAAACATCACCATTTTTAGCGGCATCCTCATTAGCCATACCTACCATATTGGATAAGTCGTAATCCGCCAAATCTTCTTTTGCCTTAGCAACTACATCCAATGCTTTTTCTTCTTTTCTGGAACCTACAATCACATCCTCCAATAATACTTACTTTCATTTTATATCACCTATTTTCTATCGTATAATAATCCTCCTACGAAAATCAAATATTCAGGTAATTTACCGTCCTTTGCATATTTAATCTCATAGCCGAAAAAATCTTCAACAGTCTTGTCAACATATGCTCCTAAAGATTCAAGAGAGTATCTCATTCTTGGAGGCATCTTACATGGCATGCCAAACTCTCTTGTACATTTCATGCATAAGTTACATTTTCCAAAAAACAATCCCAATGAATCCTGATTTTCAAGAATATATATTTCATTCATGAATTTGACTTTCATACGTTCAAATCTCTTTAAAATGTATTCCAATTCTTCATTTGAGAATTCATGATTTAATTCCTCTTCGGAAAAGTCAATTTTAAAAGCGATGATTTTTAACTTGTTAAATGAATTCCAGACTTCATCAACATCAAAATCAAAAGGAGGATAATTCCAGTTGTATCCCAGCATTTCTTGTTCTTCAATGCAGAGTTTTGAGACTTCTTCAAAGTCAACATATTTTTCATAATACTCTGAAACATCCACATCACAAGTGAGTTTTTTAATCTCTGACATGATTAATAATTATAAAAATTTAATTTAATAAAAGTTTCTATCCTTCAATTACACGGTTTAATCCTATTTTTTTAGAATTGTAATTGATTGATTTATGGGTATCGTTGAGTGATTTTTTTAGAGTGTTGACAATTGAATTTAACAGTTCCTCATCAAAATCAATGCATTGACCCCCTCTAAATTCACAAACTTTTGAAATTTTTTCATTTTCTAAAAATTCAATGAATTCTGCCCAATCATAATCAATTTCATCAATGAATATTTTAATGTCGAGTAGTTTGTCATTGAGTTCGGATGCCTTTTTCAATGTTTTCAATTCAATGTCTGACAATTCATTCAATTCATCTTGAGCATATTCGTATATGTATGTTTTTTCTGCCATAATATCACCTAAGAAGTGAAATAATCCTTATGTCTGTTTAAATAGAAATTAATATAGATATAATTAAATATACAGCCTATTGACATTCCCACAACCATTCCAATGTAAATACCGATATCTGCTAAATTGAATACGAATGCAAACAATCCTGAAAATATTACCTCTAAAATGAATGCCCTTAAAAATGTCAATGTCAAGGATATTGTTCCTTTTCCCATTGACTGGAAAAGATTTCCAGCTAAAATACCGAATGGCATCAATAATAAGAAGAAACATAAAATATGTAAACAGTCAACAACTCTTGCTGATAAAATTGCCGCATTGTTTGAATATGAGAAAATAAAAGATAACGGCTCGGCAAATACAAATAGGAATATGCAGACTACGACCGAAAATATCAAACCCAGTTTTACACCATAATTAAGAGCTGTTTTGAAGTTTTCCAAATTACGTGCTCCATAAGCTGCTCCTCCTACGGTTAAGGCAGCCATACCTATACCAATCAATGGAGCCATACCCATTGCAACCAATCTCCAGGTTGCACTGTAGGCCGCAACTGCAATTGTTCCAGAAAGTATTGTTAACCAATAATTCATCAGAATTGACACGAACGAAAGAATGAACTGCTCTAAACTTGCAGGAATTCCAACAACCAGAATATCCTTAAATATTCCAAAATCTGTTTTATATTCACTCAGTTTAACTTCTAA
>JAUNXD010000303.1 GCA_030539985.1 Methanobrevibacter sp. | reverse complement strand
CGTCAATGGTCTGTTTACGCGGATGAATAACCGGCATCAATGCAGGTGTTTTAACATCTCCATGTTTTGTTTTTAAAACACCAACACGCCCCATATTATCTTTAGCTTTAATTTCAAACATTTGTTTTACCTTATTCATTCAATCAATAGAACTTAATTATTAAAACCATAAATCTAAAAAAAATCAAGTTCAAAAAAATCATATCCAAAATAAATTTAGATGTTAATAATATCTAAATAAACATTAAGTGAGAAATTATATAAATTTTGCTCATTTTAAAGTTTAAAATTAAAATATCCCTGTTATAAAGTTTTGAGATTTGAAAATTATAGTTCAATTAAAAAATTTATAATCAATAACAGCCAAAATAATCTTAGATAAAATGAGTTATGAAAATGATGCTAGAGTAATAAGTGATGACATATTTGATTTGGTTAATGAACTTTTCAGTCATGAAAGAAGCTATCAAAATATTGAAGGAAGGATTAATTTTTTTGATACATATAAGAATTATTTTGTTTTAACTGATGATGGGTCTTATTCAATTAACTCTAAAGAAATAAACCATAAAGTTGAGACATTACATACATCTACCGGTGCAATAAGTGAGTCATTTGAAAAATTTATCAAACCGATGAAATTCAATTACGATGAAGACATTGCAATTTTAGACATCTGTGCAGGAATAGGATACAACACTTCAGCAGCAATAGCCGATTTCATTAAAAATGGTCATGATTCCTCTTTGACAATAGATATGGTGGAAATATCAAAAGCTACCCTCGCATGCGGTCTTTTAGTACCTTCACCAATTAAAGAGCACGACATGACAAAAAAGGCTATTGAAAATGAGCTTATAAACCAAGATTATGCCACATTACATTTGGAAACCAGTGAAATCCCTGAAAATATCAACATCAATGTTTATATTGAAGATGCAAGACAGACAGTCCAAAAACTAAAGGACAACACTTATGATGCAATATTTTTAGATCCATTCAGTCAGAATATGGCTCCGGAATTATTTTCACTCGAATTTTTCAAACAATTCAGACGAATAATTAAAGATGAAGGAATAGTTGCAACCTACACATCATCAGCACCCGTCAGGGAGGCATTTATCGAATCTGATTTCTACATTGGCCAAGGCCCAATATTCGGAAGAAAACAGGGCGGAACACTGGCCAGTCCAAATCCATCAATGCTTGACACCGCACTTCCAAAAAATGATGAAATCAGAATCGCACTTTCAGATGTTGGAATCCCATTCAGAGACCCGAATTTAAATGACAACAGTGACGTGATTCTTGAAAGAAGAACAGAAGAAAGGCACAATGCAAGGCATACCACCAAAATCTCATCTGCCGTTAAAACACCGATATTTTTAGCCTGCGAAATGGATGATGAAAAACTCAAAAGGCGTGTCGAGAGAAATCTTGCTAAAATGAACATTCCATCAACAACATCAAAAGAAGCCTACTACATTGTTGAATGTGAAAACAATTACTCACAAATACAGGATGAAATAAACAACTCAAGAAATAGAATTTTAGATATGAAAAAAAGATTAAAAAAAGTTAAAATGGGAAAATTATGAAGATACATATTTTCCGCTCTTTAAAGTGTATGCGTCTGCTTTTGTACAGGATTTAGTTGCTGTTATAACAGTTAAATCACCACCAGATCCTCCGTGATTGTGTCCAAATACGGACCAGTCACTGTCACAGTGCGCACATACGATTATACCTTCAGCACTACTTCCCTCACCATTACCTGTTGCAGGGAATGTACCCCAGTTAGCTGTTTCTGAACCTGCAAAGAAAATACTCCAGTACAGCTCATGACTTCCACAATATGGGCAGGTTCTATCAAATTCGGTTACATAGA
>JAUNXD010000069.1:370-8075 GCA_030539985.1 Methanobrevibacter sp. | reverse complement strand
GGAGAATGATGGGGAAGTTGATATCGAAGCAATGAAAGAAAAAGCAACAAGATTTGAAGATATGCAAATGGATTCAAATGTTGCTGAAGGTGGAGGTTAAATCCCATCTTTTTTTATTCATTTGTAAATAATTTTATTTTTTCGGCTAATTTAGGGCCGATGCCTTCTATTTTTTGCAATTCATTTTCTGAAACACCACTCAAATTATCTCCAAAGACATTCACCAGATTTCTGGCTCTTTTCCTACCAAGCCTTTTAACTCCAACGACCAATGGGATAATATCGTCCTTAACACCATAATATAATCTGGCGGACAATATGTCAAATTCTTTCAGGTTTGAATAATTTCCAAGCACTTCTGAGGTATCTTTTGCGAATTTCACCAGACGTGAGGTTTCATAAGCGGACCTTCTGGTTGAAGCCGAATACACACTGTATCTATTTTCAATTTCATATTCGCTTCTCTCGTCAATCCATTCCATTAATGATACTGCGGTGGCTTCGGGATTTCCGATATCGACTGCAAACAATCCTGCTTCGGATAGCTTTTCACGAACAGGATCTTTAGATTTTCTTCCCTTGAACGAAATCAATGGAACGTCAGGGGTTTCACATAATGCGTAAATGAATTCGTTAATGTTGATTTCATTAATGTTTGAAATGTATTCCTTGATTTTAACGGCAGTTTCTACAGAATAATTTGATTTTGCAATCAGATTGCCGAAGTCTGTTGTTTTAAGCCCTTCAGGTGTGGCTCTGATTATGCCATTTTGAAGTAAAAACTCCAATGCGCTTTCAAGTTCAAATTTTATGCTGTCTGCGGCAAACAATGCCATTGAAGGATTATTGTTCATCTGATAACCGTATAATGTTTTTGAAAAGAAGTCTGTCAGGTCATCAAGATTTTTGGAAAGTGTGGAGGCTATTTGGGCTATAATCTGTTTTAGGATTGCATCCTTATTGTCAACAAGTTTGGAATTGGTTTGTTCAATTTCTCCTTCAACATAATAATCCTGCAGGTTTTGGGCTTCATCCATTGTTTTTGCTATTAGATAGGAATATCCCACGTCGTCGTATTGTGGCCTTCCTGCCCTTCCGGACATCTGTTCATAATCAAAAACCGGAATTGGCTGCGGGCCATTGTTTGTCCAGCGTGTATGGTCTCGGATTACAACTGTTTTTGATGGAAGGTTGACTCCATACATCAGGCTTGGAGTTGCGGTAATCATTAGAATGTTTCCGTTTCTAAATTCATCTTCGATAATCTCTTTCTGTTCATTGAAAAGGCCTGCGTGATGGAATGCAATACCATGTTCAAGGCTTTCGGCCAGTTTAAGGCAGGTGCTTGTCGGAAGGGAACCCTTCTTTTTCGGAACTTCAAGAATCTTTTCAGCGACCTCCTTAAAGCGTTCCCTTTGTATCAGATTGATTTTTTTGTTGATTTTTTTGGAAACATAGGTTGCAAGGCTTTCGGTAAATCTTCTTGTTGAAACAAAAGCCAGTGCCTGTGATTTGTCTTTAATTGACTTTTCCAATACTTTAACGATGACATCATTTTTGTTTTTTGTGTTGAACATTTCAGCATCCAACACTTCCTTGTGCAGTGGAACCGGCCTGTAGTCATGCTCAACGCATTTTCCTTCAAGCCACCCTTCGATTTCCTCAATGTTTTTCAATGTGGCGGACAATGCGATTACTCTCATGCTTGGATTGATTATTTTTGCTCTTGTGATTGCCGCTTCAAGAGTAGGTCCTCTTGTAAACTCTCCAATCATATGAAATTCATCAATAATTAATGTATCGACATCTCGTAGTGTGTTCCAGGAAAATCTTGTAAGTGCGTCAAATGATTCAAAAACCATAACAGATAAATCAGAGCTTGCAGGGTGCTTGCCGACATTGATTCCATGTTCTTCAAAAGCTTTAAATTCCTTTACCTTTTCATTCTGGATTGAAAGGAGGGGTGCAGCATACACCGCTTTTCCACCATCAAGTATTGTTTTTAGGGCGGGCAGCACTCCCAAAACTGTCTTACCGCTTGCGGTTGGAATGCAAATTATATAATTAGATTTATCTTCCAGATATCCGGACTCGATTACTGCCTTTTGAGCCGGATTAAATTCTTCAATATAGGGATACGCACTATTGATTATTGTTTTGATGTCATTTCTTAAGTTTTCCATTTTAATCAATTAATTTTTATTTTTTTAATATATAATAAATATTTGGAGAGAGCATTTGATGATTATTTTTTGGGTAACAATTATATATTAATAATTTATAAAATATTTACAAATTCAATTAATAAAGGAGACATAAATCATGGCAATCAAAGTAGAAGTATTTTCAACAAGTACATGTCCACACTGTCCGGCAGCAATTGACGCTGCTCAACAGGCAAAAGATAAATTAGGTGATGCGATTGAAGTTGAATCAGTTAAAATCGATGATCCTAGCAATCCTGAAAACAGAGAAAGGGCAATGAATTATCAAATCATGGCAGTTCCTACAATAGTAATCGATGGGGAAGTTGCCTTTGTCGGTGCACCTTACCCTGAAGAACTTGTGGAAAAACTCGAATCTTTATTATAGATTCTTTCTTTTTTTTATTTTTAAAATGACTAATGATAATTATACAGGTGTTACAACAGGAACTGTAGCCACTGCTTGTTCTCTGGCCGCTTTGGATGCGATTTTGGACACTTCAGATATTGCATGCGTCAAGGTCGAAACCCCTAAAAAAACTTTAGACATCATAATTGATGAATGCAAGAAACTTTCATCAACTAAGGCTTATGCTGTAGCTCATAAAAATCCATATAACGATCCTGATGTTACTGTTGATTTGGCAATCGTCTCAACTGTGGAACTGGTTGATAAAACTGACGAAGATGTAAATGTGACCATTGCCGGCGGTGAGGGTGTTGGTATAATCACAAAGCCCGGTCTTCAAATTCCGGTTGGGGAGTATGCGATAAATCCTGTTCCGCGCCGTATGATTATTAAAAACTTGCAAGATCAGATACCTGAAGGTAAGGTTGCAAAAGTTACTATTTCCATTCCTGAAGGCGAAAAAATAGCTAAAAAAACAATGAATCCCAAACTAGGCATCGTTGGGGGAATATCAGTTTTGGGGACAACAGGCATTGCAAGGTCAATGTCCAGTGAGGCATATAAGAATTCCATTGTCACCCAGCTTGATGTTGCATTGGCTTTGAATTTGGATAATTTGGTTTTTGTTCTGGGCAATATCGGTGAAAAATTGGCACTGAAAAACTTGGACATCACCAAACAGCAGGTTATCCAGACAGGCAATTATGTCGGGTTCATGTTTGAAGAGGCCGAAAAACGGGGAATTACCGAATTCACTTTCTTCGGACATATTGGTAAACTGATTAAAGTTGCTGGGGGAATTTTCAATACCAAGCATGCCGTTGCCGACGGCAGGCGCGAGATAATGGTTTGCCATGCTGCGTTATGCGGAGCGCCTCAAAAAGATCTTCAAAGACTCTTTGATTCAAAAACAACCGATGACATGATGGATATATTGAATGAGCTTAATATTTCCGTTGAAGTTTCAAACAGTATCGCCAAAGCAATTCATGACAGATGTTATCAGCGTTTTGATTTGGATTTGAATGTGATTCTGGTTGATATGGAAGGAAATTATTTGAATGATAATTTTATAATATAATTAATAGTGAAATTTGGAGTTTAATTTTTATGAAAATAGCTATGGTTGGTCAGTTTCCACCTCATTTCGGAGGAGTTGGTGTTCATATACATACCTTGTCTAAAAAACTTGTGGAAGAAGGTCATGAAGTTTATGTAATAACCTATCCTCACAAGGAAATCAAAGACATTGATGGAATACATGTAATAGGAACAAAAGGACTCAATATTCCTGGCGTGAGGGGTTTAATGTTTAAAAAGAATGCTAAAAAGGCATTGGAAAATCTTTTGGAAACTGAAGACATTGACATTATTCATGGTCATTACCTTTTCCCTGCAGGAGCTGCTGCAGTGGAAGTCGGAAAAAAACATGGCATCAAGACTTATGTCACTGCCCACGGTTCTGACATGTTTGAATTATATAAAAATCAGCAGCTGATGCGTTCGACAATCAAAAACGTATTGAAAGATGCTGACGGTGTTTTTGCTGTAAGCAATGCCTTAAGGCATGAGATTATAGCCACTGGTGTTGTGGGTATAGCGGACAAGACCAAACTTTCATGGAACTCTGTGGATATCGATAAGTTTTCAATGAAATCAAATGACTCATTTAAAAAGGAATTCGGTTTGGAAGACAAGCCTATTGTTTTGTTTGTAGGTAATCTGATTAAAAGAAAGAATGTAGACTCTCTTTTGGAGGCAAAGAAAATAGCTAACAGTGATTATTATCTTGTCATTGTAGGTGATGGTCCGTTATTTAAAAAGCTCAATAAGAAGGTCGATGAGGAAAATATTCATGATGTGATCTTCACCGGTTCAAGGGACGATGTTGAAAACATAATTCCAAGCTGTGACGTTTTGATTTTACCGTCATTTTCTGAAAGTTTTGGTTTGGTTTTGATTGAAGCTTTGGCATGCGGCAAACCGGTCATCGGCAGTAATGTCGGGGGGATTACAGAAATAATCACAGATGATGTCGGATTATTTGTAAATCCGAATAAGGTTTCATCAATCGCCAGGGCGGTTGATGAGATGATAAATGACGATGAATTAAGGTTAGTTTTATCAATGAATGCAAGAACCCGTGCCCTTGACTTTTCAAAAGTGGACATTCCCTATGAGGAGGTCAAACAATGAGGAAAATAGTAAGATCTCCAGGTTCCGCAACAATAATCAATGCAATTGCAACCGGATTCGGTTCTGCATTCGGTATTGGTTTGGACATTGAATGTGAGGCAAAAACCATTTCCGAAGGCATCGAATGCGCTAATGATGTTGGAGCAGACACAGAATTGATGGAATTGTGCGTTCAAAAGGTTTTTAATCATTTTAACATTTCTAATGAGGATTTTGGAATTGGTTTGAAAACAAAATCCACTTTGCCCATGGCTTCCGGACTTTCAAGCAGCAGCGCTTCATCAAATGCCATTGTTAAGGCAACTTCCGAAATAATTTCAGATGAATTCAATTTAAAACCCTTGTCTGATTTGGAAGTAATAAACATGGCTATTGATGCATCTATTGAAGCAGGAGTTACAATTACAGGTTCTTTTGATGATGCAACTGCTTCATATTTTGGAGGAGTTGTCGTTACAAACAACAAGGTCAGGGAATTCATTATAAAAGAAAAAATGGAGGATTATTCAATTTTAGTTTACATGCCGAATTTTCATTCGAAATCAGGCGATTCGGATGTTGGGCGCATGAAGGTTTTGGCTCCGTTAGTCGAAACCGCATTTGATTTTGCATGTAAAAAAGATTATTTCAAAGCATTAAACTTAAACGGTTTAATTTATTCATCAGCTTTAGGTTTCAACTCAGCAATTTCCGTTGATGCTCTGCAGGCGGGCGCCTTGGCATCAGGTTTATCCGGTACGGGATCATCTTTTGTTGCAATCGTTGATGATGATTCAATCGGAGATGTTCATGAATCATGGATTAAATATGATGGAAATGTGATTGAAACACAGGTTGATAATGAGGGGTGCAGTTTGTTATGAAAAAAATATTCGTGCTGTTATTGTTTTTAACAGTAATTATTGGTGTTTCTGCAGTTTCTGCAGCTGAAAACATGACCGTTTCCGACGATTGTCTGGAAATGAGCAATGTTGATGATATGGTAGTTAGTAGTGATGTGGCCGCTGAGAGCAATCTTGATTTAAGTTCCATTCCAAAGGATTCTTTAAAATCAAATGAGGGAGCTTCCAAATCTGGCAACTCCATTCAGGTTCCGGCAAAGGCATCTGCAAAAAATGTCAAGTCAACATATGGAAATCCGGTTAAATACAATCTTAAGGTGCTGGACAAATCCAACAATCCTGTTGCCGGAAAAATTGTTACATTTAAAATAGGCAAAAAGGAATATAAAGTAACAACCGATTCCAATGGTATTGCCACTTTAAATTTGGACTATTCTGCAGGAAAATATACAATCCATTATTCCGTTGATGGATTAACTGGTAAAAATACATATACAGTTAAAAATAAGATTTCCATGACCATCTTGAAATGGGGAAATAAGGGAGATGTATCCAAAATCAAACTTATTAAAAAGAATATGCCGAATAATAAATGGGTAAAACTTGCTGTTAAAGCCACCAAGAAAGGAAATCCTCTTTTAACAATACAGGGGGGCAAAGGCAAAAAGGTATTCATTACAGCAGGCGTTCATGGAAATGAACTATCCTCACAGGTTGCAGTGATGAAACTGATTGCTCATTTGAGCAAAACTCCGATTAAAGGAACCGTTTATATCATTCCGTTTGTAAATATTAAGGCAATTTCACATAAGGTAAGACACACCGGTACAGATTACAACAGGGTTGCTCACAAATCCGGAACAATATCAAATAAAATCGTAAAGCTTGTTGCTAAATTGGGCTGTGACGCTTATGGTGATTTCCACACAACACAACCCGGTGGAGTTCCTGGACAGAATATTGTAATGGGATCCGGCTCTCCGGCTAAAAACTGTAAAGCAATGACAAATTATATTGCAAAGCATGCTAAAGTTCATAAAAGACTTTATAAATATGCAGGTCAGGAGTATCCCGGTGCATTGGCGGATAATGTTAATAAAAAAGGAATACCTGGAGTAATCTGTGAAGTTGTACTTCCGCACAATACCGTAACCTCAAGCAGTGTTAAAATCTCATATAGGATGATGACTTCTCTATTGAAATTCAATAATGTAATTTAAGGTGGTTGTATTAAAAAAATTATTTTTTTTACATTTCTTTTATTTTTAATGATCTCTGCGGTTAATGCCTGCGGGGATGACAATTTTACTGTAAGCAGTCCTGATGGGTCTGATTTGAATCTGTCTCACCCGGAGATTCAGGCTCAAAATGAGGAATGCTTGAAAAACAGTAACGTTAGCGAACCTTTACTTAAAAGTGCATCTAAAGAAAGTAAACTTACTGCAAATAAGGTTAAATTCAGTTCTAAAAATGTAGTTTCGACTTATGGTAAAACGGTTAAATTTTCAGTTAAACTTTCAGATAATAAAGGAAATTTATTGAAAAATAAATTGATTACTTTTAAAGTGGCAGGTAAAAAATATAATGTTTATTCCAATTCAAAGGGTATTGCAAGCATTAAAATTAAACTGAATGCCGGAAAATATAAGGTATCATATTCCTGTGATAATTTTACGGGCAAAAATACGGTTACCTTTAAGAACTATTTTAAAATAACCATTTACAAATGGAAATCCGGAGCCAATGTAAAGAGAAATAAAAAAATCAAATCAAATATTCCAAATTCCGCTTTAGTTAAAAAAATGGTTAAGGCAGCAAAAAAGGGAACTCCAATGGTAACATTCAAGGGAGGTAGCGGTAAAAAGGTGTTTATTACCGCAGGAGTTCATGGCAATGAGATTTCATCTCAAATAGCTGCAATGAAACTTATTAAATACTTGGAATCCCATCCAATCAAGGGTACCGTATATATAATGCCGTTTGTCAATCCTAAGGGAACTGCAAATAATGTCCGGGATTATAATGGGGTGCATTTAAATGCGAAAGCTAATGTC
>JAUNXD010000069.1:0-335 GCA_030539985.1 Methanobrevibacter sp. | reverse complement strand
GTAAAATTTAAATGTGATGCATATGGGGATTTTCATTGTACAAGGCCCGGTGGCATGCCTGGAAAAAACGTTGCCATGGGAACGTACAATCCAACATATAACAGTTCCGTAATGGCAAAATACATTGCAAAAAAGAGTAATGTTAAATATCTAATTTATAAAAATGCTGGAGAGGAGTATCCTGGCGCATTGGAGGATGTTGTTAATTTAAAAAATATTCCTGCAGTTACCTGTGAGGTAATAACTCCTCATGGAAAAATTGCCAAAGGTTCGGTATCAAAATCTATTTCAATGATGAAGTCATTATTGAAATTTAATGGTGTGCTTTAAATACT
>JAUNXD010000302.1 GCA_030539985.1 Methanobrevibacter sp. | reverse complement strand
TGGCATTGATAAGATTTCTGTATTACCAACTAAGTACAAAGGTCCAGAAGGACCATTTATTATTTGAATGTTTTTAAACATGATAAAACACCTCATAAGTCCGACGATTGAAAAAAGTAGAAGCTATTTAGCTCCTACAGAAATCATCGGTTTAAGTTGAACTTTAGGTTCGGTGGTCTGACCTAAGAACTCTCTTATTTGGTCAGCAATTCCACCTTCTTCGTAAAGAGCTGTGTCATCCCAGTCAAGGAACATTGGTACTTCTTCGATTTCGTCCTTGTCGCTCATTCCAGCAACTGCGATTAAGTACCTTAGGGAAGATTCCCCAGCTCCTCCAAACTTGATTTCAATACCTCTATGAATGAGTTTCATTCCTTCGTCAGCTGCATCAAATAACTTGCTTTTATTCTTTTGAACATCTCTGGCAAATTTTGCCTGCTCAGGAGTGCAGCTGATTACCTTCTTGGAGGATTTCATCGGTCTGGTTACTTTAGTAGTAGTTGTTTTTTGAACATTCATATTATCACCTTCGATAGTCCGATTATTGCTAAAGTTGTTAATTGGACTTTTAATTTTGTAGTTACCTTCAGGAGTTACGATTACTTCTCCTGAGCTAATTAACTGGATGAGGCCATCTTTTACTGTTGATTCTGACAAATTGTAGTCAGCTTTTGCATAGGTAGCTACCAGAGCAGGAGTTGATTTTCCTGCATATTCATCATTCACGTTTCTAATAGTTTGTTTAATCATTTCTTTAACCATAATAAAAACCTCATTTAATTTATTCAAAAGTCCGAAAAAGAAAGAAAGAAAAACGGAACTAAAATATCAGTTCAAAAGACCGAAGATTAGAAAAGATAATTAGTTTTCAAAATCTTCAGCTTCAACTACGTAGTAAGCGAATTCAACACTTACGGATGATTTTTCATCAGCAATTAATACTGAAGAGAGAGGTTGAGTTTTATAATTCATATAATCACCTAAATAAACTGCATTTGTCCGTTATAAAAGAAAGAAAGAAATAATAACGGAAATAAAAGATAAATACTTCAAAAGTCCGATGATTAGAAAACTAATCTGTTAGACCTATTAAGTAAGTAAGGTCACAGAATAGACAATCACACTTCATATGTCCGTGTTTTTCACAAACATCTGAGTGTAATTTTCTGTTTTCTTCATCCTGACCGTAAAGGTTAATTACGGATACTTGTGCTCCTGAAGCTAACTCCATGAGCTTTCTTGCTTTAGCAAATTCATTCATGATAATCACTTTAAAATAATTAATTCAAAAGTCCGAAGATAAGAAAGGACTAAAAGAAGGATAAGTTTGATTGAGGATACTTTGGGTCATTCAATAACGAATCAACCCAAAAGTCCGCCTTTTCGACATTAGCTATTGGGAAGTATTTTTCCTCAATGATAATGCCTGCTAAAGAACAACGGAAATTAATGTTATGTCTCATACACCTTTCCGCAATTCTATTCATTATGATGATTTTTGATTTTAAATTCATATAATAATACCTCAAAAGTCCGACTATTGAAAAAAGGATTAAATGGTTGTTTTTATCCAACCATCTCTTGGGTAGTATATCACCCCTTGTTCTCTTAAGAAGGCTAAACATTTCTCAACGAGATTAGAGGAGAAGATATCCTTGAAAAGGTCTATTACCTCTTCTTTTGGGGCGTACTTATCCTCGTGTTTACCTTCAACGATTTTAATGCCTTGAACGACACTCTGGAGGACTTTTTTAACTGTAGATTCTTTTGGGAGTCTTGTCCTTTGAGAAAAAGAGGAAGGAGGGTAGAAAACATGTCTACCATCTGGGAAAGCAGGTTCCTCTATATGTTCAATAGTACCTTTAAGGCAACATTTTTTAACAGCTTCGAAGACTTGTGTTGGTGATTTATCAAAGTCTTCTTGTACT
>JAUNXD010000301.1 GCA_030539985.1 Methanobrevibacter sp. | reverse complement strand
CGTATTTAACTCTTCTGCAGTTATCAGGAATTAACAAAATCTATGAAAATTTTTTTGATTCATAATATTGGGGAGGGGTTTATAAAAAATTGTATTGAAATATTGGGCCAATAACTAAATTTATATACTATAAGAAATTAAAGTTACAATTAGTAACTAAAAGTAACTTTATTTAGGGAGGTCATTTATTTGGCATTTAGAGATTATTTCAAATTCAACAAGGATAAAACAACATTCATTTTTGTAGGTGGAAAAGGAGGAGTTGGGAAAACTTCAGTATCTTCCGCAACAGCATTATGGCTGGCCGAACAGGGCAAAAAAACTTTAATCGTATCAACAGACCCTGCACATTCCCTTGCAGATTCACTTGAAGTTCCAATCGGAAGCTATCCAAGAGAAATCAAGACCAATCTGTTTGCAGTTGAAATCGACCCTGATGTTGCAATGGAGCAAAAACAGGCACAATTGGAAGCTCAAAAAGCTGCAAATCCTGATGATGCTGGTGGTTTATTGGGAATGGACTTCTTATCAGACCAACTGGACATGGCATCATCCTCACCGGGTGCAGATGAGGCAGCCGCATTTGAAGTGTTCATGACAGTGATGAACTCTGAAGAGTATGACGTTGTAGTGTTCGACACAGCACCAACCGGTCACACATTAAGATTGCTGTCATTCCCTGAGGTAATGGATTCATGGGTCGGTAAAATGATGATGCTCAAGGCTAAATTGGGCTCAGCAACCAATGCCCTTAAGAAAATCATGCCTTTCATGGATGCAGTGGATGATCCTCAAACCTCAGAGGATTTGAAAAGAACCAAGGAGCAAATCGACAAGGCAAAAGAAGTGTTGTCTGACCCTGACAGAACCACTTTCAAGATGGTTGTGATTCCTGAGGAAATGTCAATTTATGAGTCTGAAAGAGCATTGGAAGCTTTAGGAAAACATGACATCACTGTTGACAGTGTCATCGTCAACCAGGTGATGCCGGATATCTGCGACTGTGACTTCTGCCACTCAAGGCACAAATTGCAGCAAAAGAGATTGGCTTTAATTGACCAGAAGTTCCCGAACCAGCACATTGCTGAAGTGCCGCTCTTCAAGGATGAGGTAAAAGGCCAGGAGAAACTCTTAAACCTAGCTCATATCCTATATGATGGTGAGGACAACGATGAGGTTGTTCAGGAAGCTATTCAATTATAAAATTAAAAGTTAAAAGTTTAAACTTTTAACCATTCTCATTTTTTCTTAAAACCCAACTAATCACTTCAACAATCAATATCAAAATTATGAATAATGCGGAATTGATGAAAAAAGTTTTTTGATAGATTGTTTCCAAATAACCTGCAATTCCCCAGCAGACAATTAGAATTATTGATATGGCTCTAAATATTTTGCTGATCTTTTCGTTTTCATACTTTTGTTTGAATTTTAAAAGTATTCCAATTATTAGTATCACTAAAAGTATTGCTCCAAACATTAAATGCGCATATATTGGGATTTTCAGTGTTAGTGAGCATATTATGTATGCGATTACTATAATTATTGAAAAGAGTATTTCATATTTCTCCATTGTTTTCCTCTTTTTTAAAGAACCATTCGCAGAATAATGTTATAATTAATAATAAAATAGGAAATCCACTTATGTCTGTATTTCCGGTATACAAATCGTATATTAAGCAGATCACTGTTATTACAATTAGGATCTTTATGATAATTGATTGTTTTTTCAACTTTTCAATAATGTTTTTAGGATTTTTTATAAGTATATATGCAAAATATATGAGAATAATCAATGCAGGGATAACAAATATTAATAATGCAAATATCTGATTAAAAATCTCATTTCTTGTAAGGGCAATTGCGAATACTAAGATTGCAAACAAAATGAATAGTAGTATTGCTATAGTTTCAGATTTTATCTTCATAT
>JAUNXD010000300.1 GCA_030539985.1 Methanobrevibacter sp. | reverse complement strand
TAATTTGCAATAAAATAGTTACTGCAGGAGTGAATGGTGTTTGACCCCTTTCACCGTTTTTTAATGCATCATTTAAATCAAAATACATTGATTTGCATTGAATATTTTCAACCCTATTTAATGCATTTTCCCCTAAAACAATTATTGAAATTCCCGGTGGACAGGCAAGGGCCTTTTGAGATCCAGTGATAACTACATCTATGTTCTGTTCAACCATGTTGAGAGGCTCTGCTAAAAATGAGCTGATTGCATCAACAACTAGGAACAGATTGTTTTTTTTACAAAATTCACTAATTAAATCCAGATTATAATAGACACAGGAACTGGTTTCACAGATATTTACTAAAAATGATGTGAATCCTTTATTCTCGTATTTGTCAAGGATTTCCTGTGTAATATCTTGACCAAAATCAAGTTTAATGTCTTCATATGCAATGCCATGCAATTCACACAAATCAACAAAACGTTGTCCAAATCCTCCACCATTCACAATCAATACCTTATCATCCTCATTGTAAACATTCATTATTGTAGCTTCCATTGCTGCAGTTCCAGAACCTGTTATGAAAACCGCGCGAGATCTTTCACTAGCATAAACAAATTCCTTCATCAACTCTTCATTTTCCAGCATTATCTTTGAAAATTCATCATTTCTAAAATAAGGAGTTTGCTCACCGCCAATTTTTCTGACCTCGTCACTAGTCATTACCGGACCAACAGTGAAATTCAACATCATATCACACTCATTCAATCACATAATATTTGTAATGGGTTTCTGAATGGTCACTTAAATCATCAAATATATCATCAGCAAATATTTTATTATAATTCAAAACTTTGAATAACTCCATGTATTCCTCTTCGGTTCTGTATATTGCACTGTAATCAGCTTCCAAACCTTCAGAATAGAAGTCTTTTAAAGTCAATCTTTCACCCATACGGGAAACGGGCTCCATGATAAATAATTTTTTATCCTGAGCACCAATGCGATTTAAATGCTCGAAAACAAGTTTTATATCATCATCATTAATGTACATTAAAACTCCACTGAAGATTATTACATCAAACGGAGGCTCTATTAATAATTCATCATCATTAATATCTGTTGCAGACATTACCTGGAACTTGCAATTATCATAATCATGAGATTTATTGGCAATTTCAATTAAATCCTCAGTATAGTCAATTCCTAGAAATGATTCGCATTTATCTTGCAATGCTTCAGTCCAACGGCCAATTCCGCACCCTACTTCAAGAACTTTTTTACCGGAAACATCGATATGTTCATGGAATAATTTTTTTTCCTCAAGGTGTCTTTGTTCTGAGTTTTCCTTATCCTGGAATAAAACAATTGATAAGTCACTTTCTAAATCACGATTCGCTCTATCACTAAAAAAATTTTTAACTTCTTCCGAATCAATGTTTTCTTTGTCACCATATAATCTAGACATAAAATCACCAAATTTAATAAATAAAAAAATCCAATATTTAATTATAATTTACATAATATTTAAATAATTCGCACATGTAACAATAAATAAGAGGTTGAAAATGTCTAAAAATCATAAAAATATTTGTTTAGTCACTACTGTTTATTCATTTTTCTTATATTTACTGATAAAGGGATACAACAAAGATGATATTTTCATATTCACTGCATGGTTTCCAAAAGAGGTTTCGAAAAATATTAAACATATTCAAATGCCTCCAATATCTTTTAAAGGAAAAAAATTTGCTGAATTAAATTCTATTTCCGGAATTTATAAGAATATTGTTGGATTTTTTGGATATTTTTATGGTTACTTGAAACTCAGGATTTTACTGTTCATTAAAACATTTAACTGTGATGTTGAAGTTTACGGACATGCTCAAACTCCATTTTCATATATATTTTTTGAAAATAAATCCAATATTATTGAAGATGGCTTATCAAATTA
>JAUNXD010000004.1 GCA_030539985.1 Methanobrevibacter sp. | reverse complement strand
TATTAAATTTATCTAAGTGTCATTTTGGAAACTTTTCAAAACTTATTATGCACATGTGATGGATTATATGGTTATTTTAATATTCAATTCTCATCATCAATTCGAGGTGAGATTTTTCGGACAAATCCGGCACTTGACTTTTTTTAACAATATCTTTTTTAATAATCTTTTCCAATGTATTATCATTGGTGGTAATATGGTTCAGGATAAACATATCATAGAAACATTGGGAAAAGTTCGTGTTGTAATTGAAAACGGTGAAATAACAGAGGTTGGCGAATCCGATATGAAATACTGTCCTATGTTTCATGCAATGCATAAAATCGATGAGTTAAATGAAGAGTTCATAAGAAAAAACATCAATTTCAGAATCAGGGATTTTGGAATGTGCACTGCCCAAAGGGTAATTGAAATGGATGATCTGGTAACAGTCGGAATTTCAGAAATCCTAAAGACGAACATGGAAAATGGAAACATTGACTGTGTTGTAGGGGCATGTGACGGTGCCGGAACGGTGATAATGACCAATCCCCGTGTAGTTCAGGGTGTGGGCGGAAGGGTTTCAGGTCTTGTAAGCACAACTCCAATTCCTGAAGTCATTGAGAAGCTGCAGCAGAAGGACAGCATAGTTTTGGATCCTGAAACTGCCGAGCTCAATCAGCTCGAAGGCTTGAAGATAGCATTGGATAAGGGATATAAGGATATTGCAGTAACGATACTTCCTTCACCGATGATTGAGGAAATCAGAAATTATCCTGTAGATGAAGACGTTAATGTCTATATATTCGTGGCCCATACGACAGGAGCCAGTCCCGAAGAGGTTGAAATGCTGTTTGAAAATGCCGACATTGTTACTGCATGCGCCTCCAAGGCCATTTCAGAATATGCCGATGCCAACAAGCCTTATTATTACGGAGTGAAGGTTCCAATTTTCTGTGCAAGTGATGATGGGCGCAGATTTTTGGATGTGAGACTTGAACATATTGGAAAGCCATTGACAACCAATGTTTATCCTAGGGACAAGAGCGATGCTCCACATAAATTACTTTAGATGATTAATATGAAGGTTATATATTTTGATACTGAAACAACTGGTTTAAATTGTAGTGATTGTCAAATAATTGAATTGGCCATGATTACTGAAGTCGATGGTAAAATAATTGATGAATATGATAAGTTTATCAAAGTGGAGGGGTTACTTCCTCAAAAAATTACTGAAATCACTGGCATCACTGATAAAATGTTAAATGATTATGGGGTAAATGAAAAAAGCATTGCTGAAGATTTGAAAAATAGGTTGACTCCAGGCACTTTGATGATTGCCCATAATTGCCAGTTTGATTTGTCATTCGTTTTCAGTCTGCTTGAAAGGCATTATCCTGATGAAGTTGATGGAATTGTTAATAATTTAGACTGGTTAGATACATTGACTGTTTTTAAAGATCGAGCAGAATATCCTCATAGACTGATTAATGCAGTTAAACATTACGGTATCAAGGAAGTTAATTTTCACAGAGCAATTGATGATACAAAAGCATTATATGAAGTGACTAAAGCATTAAAAAATGAACGTGATGATCTGGATGAATACATCAACGTTTTTGGTTATAATCCTAAATATGGTGTTGAAGGAGTTATTCTGGACGACCTCATTGAGTATAAAAAGCAGTATTACAATAATTTCATGGTTTCTCCAGACAATATTTTGCCAAGAAAATAATTTAATATTGTCATGTCAATATTGTCTTTAATCTGAAATGAGGATTCTAAAAAAAATATTTTTTTCATTGCAATGCTGTTTGGATACTTTCTGCCAAGTTCAGAGCTCTTTGAGCATCATTTGGGGGTGATGATTGTTACAATATCGTAATCTGCATCAACCCTTAATTCAATGAGTTCTTCATAAACTTTGCTTATATGATGTCTATTAAGTTTTTCTAATGCGATGCAGATAGCTATGTGATATCCAACATCTCTTTTTGAATAATATTTAACATCATAATAAAGTCCATTATTAATAATCCATTCTTTTGTGTACAAATATGTTGAAATGTATGCTCTATTAATAATTGTTCTGTAAATGCATTGCAAATCATAGTATTCATCTGAAAATTCCTTGTTGTTTAAATATTCAGCCAAATCTATGAGATGTTGAGGTACGAATGCATAAACCATGATGTATCTCAGTATCTATCTGAAACAATTACGAAGCAAATTTCAGATAGGGTTTCAATACCTTCATTTTTAGCAAAAACATGCACTTCATCAGAAATTGGCTCTCAAACATCAAAAATCTTTTGATTAGACCATGTTTTAGGGGCTCTAATGTAAAATGAATTTGATGAGTTATTATTTAAAGGATTTTTCTCTCTAAATAAGACATCTCCTAAACCATATCTTGCACTTAAATCTATAAGTTTTTGTTCAAGTTTGGATAGAAATTCATTATTTTTAACAATTTCGCTTTCGGATGAAAGCATGATTGTGCCATTACAGTCGCTTCTTAACATATTCTTGCCTTTTTTTGATAAATTCGTATAAATTCTTTATTTTTTTGCATCGAAAAAATTCTCATTTTTCCTGCCACACTAATATTATGGGTCTTTGAAGTATATAAAGTTTATAGTAATCTTCATTTTCATAGTGAAAGCAATATTTCATGCAGAATACAATTTTACGAGCTTGAATACTTTTTGCAGTTAAAATATATTGAAAATCAAAAAAATAGAGGTTGATGGGAAGATTCCATATCTTCCCAAATCGGTAGAGAAATTTTGTCAATATAATGGAGGTTTAGGGAAAGATGTCTGTATCTTTCCCAATATGGTTAGAAATCAAATAATAATGATTGGAAGAAAAATGTAGGGATTTTTCTCCCTACATGTACTGAACTAACTGTTCTTCATTTGGCCTGTTTCCAGGCTTCACTTTATCGATTGCATCTTTAAAGTATTTGTATGGAATTTCGCTGGCGTCCATGTCTTCCCTTAAGGCAAGCATTGCTGCCTCTCTGCAGACAGCTTCAATGTCTGCTCCGACATATCCTTCAGTGTTTTTGGCTAGTTTTTTAAGATCAACATCACTTGCAAGAGGCATGCCTTTGGTGTGCACTTCAAAGATTGATACCCTTGCTTCTTCATCAGGCTCTTTGACTTGAATGTGTCTGTCGAACCTTCCAGGCCTCATCAATCCGGCATCCAGAATGTCCGGTCTGTTGGTTGCGGCAATGATTGCCACATCTTCAAGCTCTTCCAAACCGTCCATTTCAGTCAGCAGCTGATTGACTACCCTTTTGGTTACTCCACTGTCAGTGTCGTTTCCGCTGCGTGCACTGGCTATTGCATCTATTTCATCGAAAAAGATAACTGTAGGGGAAGCCTGTTTCGCTTTTCTGAATACTTCACGCACACCTTTTTCAGATTCGCCAACCCATTTAGAAAGGAGTTCTGGTCCTTTCACTGAAATGAAGTTCGCTTCACTTTCACTTGCCACGGCTTTTGCAAGAAGGGTTTTACCTGTTCCCGGAACACCATATAATAATGTTCCTTTTGGAGGTCTTATTCCAAGGCGTTGGAAGGTTTCAGGATGTTTTAAAGGCCATTCAACAGCTTCCTTAAGTTCCTGTTTGACGTCTTCAAGACCGCCCACGTCATCCCATTTGATGTCTGGAATCTGCACAAGAACCTCTCTGAGCGCTGAAGGCTGGATTTCTTTTTGTGCATTTTTGAAGTCGTCTCCTGTAACGACGATTTTTTCCATTACTTCTTTAGGGATTTCTTCATCGTTTTGGATTTCAGGTAATATTCTTCTTACTACTCTCATAGCAGCTTCTTTACATAATGATTCAAGATCTGCTCCTACAAATCCGTGAGTGGTATTTGAAATCTTATCCAAATCAACGTCGTCTGCAAGAGGCATGTTTCTTGTGTGGATTTCAAGAACCTCTTTTCTCTCTTCGGCGTCGGGCACTCCGATTTCTATTTCACGGTCGAATCTTCCAGGTCTTCTGAGCGCAGGATCAAGTGAATCCGGTCTGTTGGTTGCACCGATTACGACTACCTGTCCACGTGATTTTAGACCATCCATCAATGTTAGAAGTTGTGCAACGGTTCTTCTTTCAACTTCTCCATTGGTTTCTTCTCTTTTTGGAGCTATTGCATCTAATTCATCAATGAATATGATTGAAGGGGAGTTTTCCTCTGCTTCTTCAAAGTATTCTCTGAGGTTCTCTTCAGATCCACCCACATATTTGCTCATGATTTCAGGTCCGTTAATCGCAATGAAATGGGCATCACTTTCACTGGCTACAGCTTTGGCCAGCAATGTTTTACCGGTACCTGGAGGTCCGTGCATCAGCACTCCTTTTGGAGGTGCGATACCTAGTTTCTCAAAGAGTTCAGGTCTTTTAAGTGGGATTTCAATCATTTCCCTTACTTTTTTAACCTCTTCTTTTAGCCCTCCGATGTCTTCGTAGCTTACGTCAACGAGGTTTCCGACACCTTCGATTTTAGAAACGTCAACAGGAGACTCGTGCAATTGCACTTCGGTGTTTGGACCTACAATGACGATGTCTTTAGGATTGGTGGATACTACTGCGAATTTGATTTCCTTCATCGCAGGAGTGAAGTCCATCAAGTCATCGAATATGCTTCCGAAGCCCATGTTCATGCTTGGTCTTGGGGCTCTGATTTGGGATCCGATAATGTCTCCCTGAACCATTACCTTACCGGCAAATAATCCGCGCACATCTCCCTGTACACGTATGTTATTTTCAGTTGGTGCCAAAACGACTTTTTTAGCTTCAGTGGCTTTGGCCTTTTTGACGGTTACTTCTCCACCGATGGTTGCTCCGGAGTTTTTACGCACAAGTCCGTCAATTCTTATGACTCCAAGGCCAATGTCAGTTTGTGAAGGAAGAGCGATAGCTGCAGTTCTTCTCTCACCGACGATTTCGACAAGTTCCCTTTCATGGATTCCTAAGTCATCCATGACGTTGGGATCAAGTCTTGCTATGCCCTGACCGACATCCTTTTGTGAAATTGCTTCTGCAACTTTTAGTGTAATTTCATTTTCTGCCATTTTTATCATCTCCGTTTGGCTGTAATGTATGTAAATGTAATGTGTCAAAATCTTTTTGTTACTTTTTGTAACTTTATTGACAAACTAATCTGTGTATGTTTTACTATATAAAGGTTTCGGTTTTGAAAGTTTTGCAAAAAGTTTTTAGAAATGATGATTTTCCATAAAAATTAATCAATATAAATAATTTGGGTAAAATTTGATTTTAATAATCTTTCAATAAAAAACAGTAAAAATTAAAGTGTAGTTTTAAGTTTTAAAATTTAATTACTTTTTGACACTTTAATTAATGTTCGTATCAAATAAAACAATTATCTGAGAACTCCGCCAAAACCGGTGAAAAGCCCTTTGACCCTTTCAATATCCTCTTTGTTTAAAGCAGTGATTTCAAATGTCAGGCTAATGAAATCATCGTTAATCTGAGGGCCATCGTAAGCGTCAGTCAATTTGACGTCCAATACGTTGTCATGCATCAGCACGGTTTTTTGTATGATGTCGGCATTGACATTTTTTGGAAATACGCAGCTGATGGATTTGGTTTTCGTTTTCAGATTTTCAATTTTCCACTGCTGAAGCTCTTCGGGAAGCAGAATCCTGATATTTGCTATCCTGAGTTTTTTAACTTTATTTCCATCTTTCAAAACAGCGGTTTTTCCATCCACGCTCTCAAGAATTCCCACATGAATTTTTCCGGAGTAGATATGTTTCAGGCCGACTTCCTTACCGACTGATTTGAAAAGGTAGGTGTATTCATAGTTCAATGAGCTTATTGCCTTGTCACTTCTACCCAAGGCATTTGTGATGTCTCCCATATTCTTTGTTGCCTTGATTGCAATGTCAATGAATTTTTCCTCATTCTCATTGTTGATAACATCCCTAAGCTCCAGAACGGCATCGGCAAATGTATTTCTGATTTTGTCCCCATTCGTATTCATGGACTGAATGTTGTAGGTGAGATAAGGATTTTGGGATACGATACGTGCAATCATATCGATCATGAGATTGTAAATAGGACTTTCATAATCCTCGGTTTCGGAGATGTCCACACGCAGCTTCTCTATTGCAGAAGCGGTTGAAATAAATGAAAAGTGGGTTAGAACCTGTACGATGCTCATCATGAAATCATGCTTTTCGGCGCTGGTTTCTATGATTCTCATGTTCTTGCCGGCCAGGTAGTCATATACCTTAGGATACCATTTTCCCTTTCTGTCTGCTGTCAGAACGATTACCTGATTGTCCAGTCTTGTTGTTCTCGGACCGAAGACAGGGTGTGTCGGAATGTATTCTATATTGTCAGGAAGCACTTCTGCCATTGTTTTTGAAGGACCCTCCTTGACTGAAGTCACATCAACCATGACGGAGCCGCTTTTCATGAATGGGGCAACCTCACGGATAACGTCACACGTATATTGGATTGGTACAGATATCACTAAAATGTCGCTGATGTTTGTAAGGTCTGTATTGGACTCAATATAATTGACATTCAATTCATCCGCAACGTTTCTGCCTTTATTATGGTCTCTGCCTGTAATGAACACATCAAATTCGTCTCTGAAGTAGTAGACTAAAGTTTTACCCAAACCGTCACTACCACCAATAATTCCAACATTCATTTCAATCATTAATTATTTTTATTTAGTAAGTATATAAAATATTAACTAGAAAAATTATTGTGAGATTATGAAAATTATAAATGAGGATGAAAAGGAAGGAATCGTTAAAGTCGTTCCCGAAACGTTGGATGACCTGTGGCATTTATCACACATTATTGAAGTTGGAGACAATGCCTCATCCAAAACGACCCGCCGCATACAGGACACTTCAGGAGATAAAATTCGAAATGACCGTGGCGTTAAGAAAACATTTTATCTGGGTTTGGACATTGAAAATATCTCATTTCATCTTTTCACTGGAAAATTGAGATTGACAGGAGTAATCACTCGTGGCCCTGATGATTTGATACCTTTGGGCTCTCACCACACTCTTGAAGTAAAGCTCAACACTCCATTGACAATCATAAAATCAAGATGGCCGAAATGGGCAATCAACAGGCTCAATCAGGCAATTGATGCATCAAAAAAGCTATCTGCAATCATTGTTGTTTTAGAGGATGATACGGCAACACTTGGTTTGATGAGACAGTTCGGAATTGAATACTATGGTCCGATTAAGGGACATGTCTCAGGCAAAAGGATAGTGGATAAAAACAGGCAGAAGAATATCATTCAGTTTTATGAAAAGGTCATTGAATCAATAACCAAATTCGATTCAATTCAGAATATTGTCATTGCCGGTCCGGGATTTGTCAAAAACGATTTTTATGATTATCTGAAGGATAAGCATCCTGATTTGGCAAAGATGTCTATCATAGAATCAACAGGATCCGGTGGAAGGAACGGAATCAGCGAAATACTTAAAAAGGGAACAGTCGAAAAGCTGACTTCCGAAAATCGTGTGGCCCTTGAAATGGGTGCCATCAATAATCTTCTGACTCAAATCAGCAAAAATTCCTCTAAAGTAGCATACGGAATCAGGGAAACCAAAAACGCAATCAATCTCGGTGCAGTCGACAAGCTTCTTATTCTCGATACCAAGGTTGCCGGTGAAGATATGGGCAGCGATATGGATATGGTTGAGAACATGAAAGGTGAAGTCATGGTCATAAGCAGTGAACATGAGGGCGGAAAACAGTTGGAGAGCCTCGGTGGAATGGCTGCAATCTTAAGATATGAAATTGGTTAAAAATTTATTAATAAGAAAAATTAAAAGTAATAGTGTAAAATTTTTTAAATTGTGATAATATGATGTATTCATCGATACTTTTTGCATTGATATTTGTTTTTGTTGTAACTGCATTAGGTACCGCAGTTCTCGATATTCTTTTTAGATTTTTGGGAAAAAGAGGATATTTGGGAAACCTGTTTCCTAATGTTCGGGGAGGAATTCCACGTGCAATAGGATTGGTTCCATTTTTGATACTGTCCTTTTACATGTTGCCTGGTTATAACAATCTGATTTTATTCATTGGTATTTTTGCTTTTATCGATGATGTTTTAGGAAGAAAAAAGTCTCCGTTCGGCATTGAATGGGGTCAGCTGTCAAGAGGAATCGGAATAATTGTTGTTATGGCCGTAGGATTTATGGAAGGGTTGGGAATATCCTCAATTTTCATAGCTCTTATGGTTCAGCCTTTAAACATTTCCGACATGCAGCCTGGATCAACATGTATCGTAACCATGATAATGTCAGTCCTGACAATTCTGGTGATGTTGATTATCGGTTCTCCAAATGTAAGCGAATTACCTGCGGCATATACTCCACTATTAATACTGGTGGTCTGTCTGGCATATTCCCCATTGGACTTTTCTGGAAAAATCATGTTGGGGGAAGTCGGAAACCATTCATTCGGTGTTGCTCTTGGAATCGCATTCTATCTGATTGGAGGATTATGGTCAGTCATACTGTTCGGCATCCTGACCGTGGCACTGATTGCATTTGTCAGAAGAAACAATTTAAGAGTATTTTTCAGACAGCAACTGAGGCTGCTTGATCCGACATTTGGAGATTACTTCATGGATGTTTTAACCGGCGGAGGATTAGGAGATTTGCTTAGAAAATGGATTTTAAAGGATAAACAATATGATGTCAAAAATCCGATGCTGATTTCTTTAGGTTTTAGAAGGCTATTATATAATCCTCATGCAACTCATCCTAAACGATACGTTCCGCGCAATGAGATACCTAGATTGGAAAAAAGGGTGTGATTTTTATGAAATGCTTATTTATAGTCACCGGAAGAGGTTTGGGCGGTGACGCAATGACTGCTTTAAATGCAATGAGGGCACTTGAAAGGAAAGGTGTTGAATGTGAAATTGCTCTTGATGCATCTGCTCACGGTTCTTTATTTGAAAAAAACGGATATGAATGGCACAGGATATCAGTTCCTCATGCGGGAGGCCATTCAGCCACAAAACTCTCCGCCATAAAAGGTGGAGTCAAGCTATTCACCGCAACTTTCAAAGCAAGAAAACTCATTAAAAAATTAAACGTTGATTTTGTAGTTGGTGTTTTGGGTGGTGGAGCCATTGTTGCATCCCTTGGAGGTAAGGTTGCAAGAAAACCTACTTTTTCACTGATTTCCACTCCATTGGACTCAAAGGTCTGTCCGAAATTCAACCAGTGTTATATTCTCCCGGAACTTAATATGTTCAGATGGGAGCAGCTTCCGAAAAACACTGCCAAGGCATTCTATCCTCTTGCTGAAAATATGGGGGATGGGGATGAGGCTGTTGCACTTCAAAAACTAAAGGAATATTCCAATTTCGATGAAAATAAAAAGACTATTGTATTTTCATCAGGTTCATCAATTTTCAAGGGCATGGCTGATGCAATAAATATAGTTGCCGATAAAACCGATGAATATAACCTTGTTTTGGTGGGACTGCCGCTCAAAGAGGAGTACGGTGAGTTAATTGATGAGGAAAAAGTTGTTTATGTAGGTTATATCGATTGGATTAATCATTTATTTAAATTCGCTGATTTGACTGTCCTGACAGATGATGGGGTTTCACTTGAAGAGGCATTTACCAACGGAAAGCCTATCGTTGCCCTGGCTCGTGTAAAATGGGGAAGGTATCAGAACATGGCGGGTGTTTTTAAGGGTGCAATGATTGAATCTGAAGTTGAGGATGTCTGTGAAAGCATTGAAGAGGCATTCAAAAACTATGATGCCATGCAGGAAAAGGCTTTGGTCTATGGTCAGCAGTGCATGGATGCCGCTGACGATCTGGCGGAAGACATTTTAAAAAAAGTGAAATAGTGGTATTATAACCACATTGTTTTTATTATTTTATAATTTGTGTCGGTTGACGGGTGAATTTCCAAAAATTCTCCGTAGTCCTCCAAATCATAATCCATTCTCATCAGATAGGACAGGTAGGCCACATCGCTCACTGATGATGGGGAGATATGATTGATTCGGTTTATTTTATTTTTGTTTTTGTCGAATTCCACTTCACTATATCCTGTGTCTCCGGTCAGGATATTCCAAAATGCGCCGGGTCCTCCAATTCCTGGAAATGCTATTGTTTTTTTGTCATCTTCACTGCACTCTGATTTTTCATTTTCAACAAAACTCACTTCCATGTTCAAACTCAATGTTTGAGGAATGCAGTTGTAGCTTACTTTATTTGAATAGTTTGCCATATTCCTTGCAGCTGTGATGCCCTCCATTCTGGCTACCGGTGTCAGCTGATATCCTCCGGTAACATCTCCGGCAGCATATATATTATCTGCACTGGTTTTCATCATTTCATTAACCTTGATGGTATTATCATGGTTCAGCTCAACAATTCCTTTTGCAATCTCGCTGTTAGGTGTTCTTCCGGTTGCAAAGAACGGAATTCCTTCAAGCTCCTCATCACTGTCTGTTAAAACCTTGTTTTCAGACACTTCTTTAACGTTGGTGTTTTCAATGACATTGATATCATTCAGGATATGTTTCAGGACATATTCTTTGGTGTTAGCACTGATTTCCTTTAGAATCTGGCTTCTTGCAATGATATTGACTTCACTTCCGAGGGTGGAGTATATATTGGCAATTTCACAGGCGATTATTCCTCCTCCAATGATATTTAGCTTGTCAGGAACATCATCCAACTTTAATATGTCCTTGTTGGTTAATCCGTGTTCACTTCCAGGAATATCTGGGATAAATGGGCGTGCCCCGGTTGCAATCAGCAGGTTGTCGTATTCAAAGCTTTCGCCGTTTACCTTAACTTCTCCCTCTTCAATGCTTGCCTCACCATAGATTATGTTGTTTCCGAAACTTTCGTTTTCCATCTGGTTTAGCTGCCTTAGCTTGATTTGGGTTTCAGTAATTTTTTCAACGATTTTTTCATAGGAAATGTCAAGCTGGCTTTTGATGAAACCGTAATGGTTGAACCTATTGTTGGAATCGATGAATTTTGTAATGTCGGTTAGTGCACAAACAACCATGCACCCTTCATTCAAGCATGTTCCGGCAATATGATTTTTTTCAATTAAAGTAACTTCTTCTCCTAATTTTCCAAGTTCAAGGGAGCCTAATCTTCCTGCAGGGCCTGATCCGATAACAATATTTTTCATTTTTACACCATTTTAGATAGTTTTATATAATACTAACATTTAATATTATTAATATAAAATTATTTTGGAGATGGATAGTTATGTGTATTGCAGCACCTGCTCATGTTATTGAAATTAATAGGGAAGACAATTTGTTGGTTGCCGACTTTGGTGGGGCAAAACAGCAAGCAAAGTTAGACCTTTTACCTGAAGTTGAAGTGGGGGATTATGTTTTAATCCACGCCGGTTATGCAATTGAAAAATTAAGTGAAGAAGCGGCTAAAGAATCTTTAGATGCTTGGGAAGAACTTTTGGATTTTCTTGAAGAAGAAGACATGGAAATGGAAAAAGCAAGAGAGGAATTTCTTCAATCAATAGATTGAAACTCTTGTAACTCCTTTTATTTTTAAAAATTCATTTATTAAATCACCATTCACCGGTTTTTCAGTAATTATTGTAAGTATTGGATTTTCCTGAAGTTCCGTATCTTCAGCATAAGCTTGTCTGATACTTATTCCTTTTTTTGAAATCAGATTGCTTGTACTTGCCAATATACCTTCGCTTTCAGACCCGACCTCAATTTCAATCACTCCAAGCTTAAGGTTTTTGGCAATGTTTTTTAGAAGAGTTCCGGCAGGTACGATATTGTTAAACAGATTGTATAGTTCTTCATCTCCTTTGATTACTTCTATTGTTGATTTTATGGCACGTCTGTCAACTTCTGCAGCGGTTGCCAGTGCCTTATCACTTATCTTTAAGTTTCCACAATAAATCTTGCCGTCTTGGTTTAATGAAAGTCCAAGTTCGATCATTTTTTCTGCAACTCTCAGTCTTGCAGGGTATTTTTTGAATTTCTCGTTTACCTTTTCCCAAATTTTAATCACCATTCCAACTTTTTGTACATTCAAGTTACTTTTTGTAGAATGAAATATATATCTTTTGTGAAAATCAACGAAAAAATTGTCATGTAAAATTAAAAATCTTCAAAAATAGTTAAGAGTAGGCTAGATGGGATTCGAACCCATGACCTCCCGGTTATCAGCCGAGCGCGCTAACCAAGCTGTGCCACTAGCCTATGAAATTTGTGTGACAGGTAACTGTCAACACTTATACTTATATTAATACACCATATATAAACCTTTTGGTTATATGGCCAATTTCATCAAAAAATTAAAAAATTATCTATTAATCATTTCGTTAATGGAATCTGCCATAGCATGTCCTTCAACGGTAATGATTGCTTTTTCAATACCTTCGACACCTTCAGCTCTGATTTTAGCATCAGCAGCGATACGGGTTATACTCATACAACCAGGATTAGTTGGTTTAAGGGTAATTTCAGCTTGATCACCATCTACGGTAATATTTTGGACAATGCCCATTTCAACAATACTGATTCCCATGTGAGGGTCATTAATTGGAGTAATTGCATCTTTAATTTCGTTTACTAATTCTTCTGACATTTTGTATCTCCTAATAAATTTTCTTATTATAATTATTTTTAATGATATTTATAAAACTTGTTATTTTTTTAATCGATGTTTCAATTTAACGCCAATGCCGTTGCGGCATTCTTCCATTTCACGACCGGTCATGACTGCCTTGCCGACCCCAACAACAGTGTCGTCACGCACAACAACCACTTCATCATTAGGAATGATTTTATGGTCTGCCTTTTCAATTCCAGGTGCAAAAACAGTATTTGTCTCAAGGTCAAAATCAATATTGACAATATGGATTCCCAAATCCTTCAGTATTTCTCCACCTGCCAAATTCAATCTGAATAATCCATAATCCTTATTTAACAGAGCCAATTGTGTGCCGTTTGATAAAATTCTTTTATGGTACATCCCTTTTGTCTTAACATTGTCTGGAATGAATTTGTCTGCATTTTCACCAAACTGGTATTTGGCGATTGATTTGAGTTCATGGAGGGTCTTTTCTCGTCTGCTAACTCTCTGATGATTTTTTAGTTCCATCCTCAGGTTGTAAAGTGAATCAGGTGAAGTGGGTCTTTCATCAGCACAGACATTGATGAAATCATCAACATGGGATTCTAAAGATTCCAGATAACCTCCCGCAAGGTTTGCAACAATTTTTTTGCCTTTACAATATTTGGCAATCAATTTTCCGCTTTCTTCAACCTCATCACTTGACCATGATCCTGTGGTGCTCACATCATAGGATTGAATAGGGAAAGTATTTTCAAGTTCCCTTGGACAGATTCCAAATGGGGAAGTTACAATAAGTTCCTGAAATGATCTTGTCAGTTTTCTGAATTTCTGATGGGATTTGGAATTGGAGTATGGTTTTTTCATACTGCACGGCAATAAAACAACAGTATCGCCTAAAGGTTCCATCATTTCCATTCTCTGTCTCCATCTGACCGCTTCCGGACGGTATAGAGATTCTTCACTTGAGCATATCACCTGCATATTATTCCTCAAAAGCTTTAATCAGTTCATTATCAAGTTGTATAAGTCTTTCGATATTGTCGTCGCTGTCTTCAATTGTCCTTTTCCATTTGCTGACGACAAAATCAATATCCACTTCCTCACTTCCGCTTGTAAGATTATCTGCATGTGCGACAATCTTTTCTTCAAGGGTTTGGGGAATATAGGATTTTTCTGGAAGTCCGAGTTTAACTGCCTCATCACGTGTTATTCCCGCACCGATATGCCTTTCAATTATATTTAAAACCTCGGTGGGATAACCGTATTTTCGGGCAATTTCAACTCCCTCAACGGCATGGGTGATGCCATGAGTTTTTGACCTTCCGATATCGTGTAATAGTGCACCTTGTCGTATAAGGTCTTCATTAACATTATCAAAATTAGCGGCTATTTCCATAGCCTTTTTATAAACCGCTTTGCAATGTCGAATTACATTGTCGGGAGTATTTTCCCTTTCAAGCAATTCAATTTCCTTTTTATCCATTTTTTTCATTGAATGATTTAAAATTGCTTTCAACCATTTTGATGTCTTCTTTAAGTTGTTTTATGTTGGCTGCATTGTCTTGGAACTGCAATTCCTCACCGCAGAACGGACATAAAAATTCATAGTCTGAAGCATCATTAAAATCAAGTCTTGCATGTCCCTGCGGACATAAAAAGAACATGTTGTTTTCTTCACGTTCCAATTCGTCATTGAGCATTTTCAAATAGTTTTCGGAATCTTTCTTGATGCGGTTTATAACCTCTTCTTTTTCAAATTTCCAAGTGTATGTAAACCATTGTGTTTCGGGGTCTTTACTTCTTTTGTAACTAGCTAATCCCATATCATAAAGTTTATAAAGAATTTTTCTAACAATATTCAGTTTGATTCCTGTTTGACTTGCAATTTCCTCATCGGTTTCAACACCGTCAATTAATGCCTGAACAATAGGTAAATTGCTTTCATCTTCAACAACATTGGTTAATAAGGTCTTTACTAATGGATCATCTAACATTTAATTTCCCCTAAACATTTATAAAAAAATTTATAAAATTGATATTAATTATATCTTAGGTATTATAAAAATATTTGCTAATTTTCAATAATTTTTTAAAATTTCCAAGAGGTTTCGAGTGATATAATCAACTTCATCATCTGTCAGTGTTGAATAAATCGGCAAACTTATCTCATTTTCAAACAGATGATAAGCATTCGGATAATCATCTATATTGAATCCCAAGTTCTTGTAGGCGGTCAGTAACGGAAGCGGCTTGTAATGGACATTGGTGCTTATTCCACGCTCTTCCATTTTCACTATGATTTCGTTACGCTCTTTTAAACTCACTCCGTCAAGTCGGGTCAGGTATAGATGTCCTGAAGATGCATGATTTTCACCGGTATGCTTTGGAACGATTACTCTTGTATCCTTAAATGCATTTTCATACCTTTTGACAATCTCATGTCTTCTTTCTAGCATTTCATCATAACGTTTCAACTGTCCAAGACCTATTCCTGCCTGAACATCAGTCATATTGCATTTGTATGCCGGAAGCAGAATATCGTATTCCCATGACCCCTTTTGGGTTTTTTCCAATGCGTCCTTGGTTTGGCCGTGAAGGGAGTAAATCTGATAATCCTTATATAACTTATCGCTGTCAATGCCGTCATGGGCTTTCCATGTGACTGCTCCACCCTCGGCGGTTGTGAGGTTTTTAACCGCATGGAATGAAAAACAGGTGAAATCGGCATGGCATCCTGCCTTTTTGCCGTTTCGGATGGCACCGAAACCGTGAGCAGAGTCCGCTACAACAATTATTCTATTGAAAGCCTCCTGCAATTCATTTGAAGGAGCAAACAAATCTTTTTTGGAATCGATCACTTCAAAAATTTTATCATAATCACATAAGATGCCTGCAATGTCCACAGGTATTATGGCTTTGGTTTTATCGGTTATTGCTTCAGCCATTTTTGAATAATCCATTTCTTCTCTGTCAATTTGACTGTCAACCATTACGGGAGTGGCTCCTACATGACAAATCACGCTGCATGAAGCGGTATATGTATATGCAGGTACGATTACTTCATCCCCCTTTCCGATGCCCAATACTCTCAGGGTCATCTCCAATGCAGTTGTTGCCGCACTCAAACAGACTGTCCTGTCGCTTTCGCAGTATTCAGTAATCTTTTTTTCGAATTCCTTTGTTTTGGGTCCGGTGGTAATCCAACCGGATTTCAATGCAGATATCACTTCTTCGATTTCAGTTTCTGTTATGTCTGGGGGTGAAAATGGAATATTCATTGTTTGTCTCCGTTAACTTCTTCAGGTTCCCTGTAGGTAGGGACACATTCTTTCATGGTTTGCTTAATCTCTTCTTTAGATGTATTTTCATTGTCGATGATTTTCCTAAACATGTCAAGCTTGTCTTCAACTTCATCCATGGTCAAATCCATAGGTTCTGTGATGAATATCTTTTCATGCTTGGTTTCCTCGAGGTTTTCCTCATCCATCAGCAGCTCTTCGTAAAGCTTTTCTCCAGGCCTCATTCCTGTAATTTCAATTTCCATATCTTCTCCAAGAGTGTATCCTGAAAGTTCAATGAGGCTTTTGGCAAGATCGTAAATTTTAACAGGTTCTCCCATATCCAAAACAAATATTTCTCCTCCTTCTGCATAGGTAATTGCCTGCAGGACCAGGGAAACCGCTTCAGGTATTGTCATGAAGAATCTTGTAATTTCCTTATGGGTTACGGTTAGTGGACCTCCATTGGCCAACTGCTTTTTGAATAATGGCACAACGGATCCGTTACTTCCCAACACATTTCCGAAACGAACTGCAACATATTCGGTTTTGCTTGTCTTGTCTTTTGCCTGGATAATCATTTCACATAATCTTTTTGTGGCGCCCATGATGTTTGTAGGGTTCACTGCCTTGTCTGTTGAGATTAGAATGAAACGTTTGACGTTATATTTGTCGGAGCAGTTGACAAGATTGTAGGTTCCGAACACATTATTTTTAATCGCTTCGGTTGGGTTGTTCTCCATTAACGGAACGTGCTTGTGTGCAGCTGCATGGAATACGATTTCAGGGGTGTATTTTTCAAATATTACATCAAGCCTGTCCTCTTCACGGATGTTTGCAACTACTGCACGTATGTCACTGTTTGGATGCAGGGTTTTCAATTCCAGTTCGATGTCATATAGGCTGTTTTCATAATTGTCCAGTATGAGCATCTGTTTTGGATTGTGAATCATGATTTGTCTGGAAAGCTCCGAACCTATTGATCCTCCAGCACCGGTTACCAGAACGACCTTTCCCTGTATAAGATTTTTTATGTTGTGATTGTCAAGTTCAATAGGGTCTCTTCCAAGCAGATCCTCAATTCCCACATCTCTCAGGCTGTGGTAGAGGTTTTCTTCGGTAATGAGTTCTGTCAAACTTGGAAGGACTTTCACCTTTGCCCCGGTTTTTCCGCAAAGCTCAAGTATTTCCTTTTTGTTTTTATTGTTGATATTTACGATTGAAAAGAAGATTTCATCAACATTGTTTGATTCACATACCTTGAGGATGTCATTTCTGTCTCCAATGATTCTCACGCCTGCAACGGAATAACCGATACGCTTTTTATTATCATCAATAATTCCCACAATGTCATATCTTCCTTTAAGTGTGGAATTCAATGTTTTTATGATGTCGTTTGCGGAATATCCTCCACCGATTATCAGCAATTTCTTCTGATTGTCAGGATGGTTTTTAAGTCCCTTGTGGGCAACGTCAGACAATAAAACATATCTGATGATAAGGCGATAGGATATCATTATTATTCCAATGACCAATCCGACGATTAGATTGAGTTTAATTGAAGGATTCTTCATATTTAAAACTAAATCTTCAATCAATGAGACGATAAGTGAGGATATTAGGGAAAGTATGATATATAAAATGTAATCCTGATTGTTTTCATAACGTATGATGTTTGAATATCTTTTTGACAGTCTAAAAACAATCTGAAAAACGATAATGGCCAGGATGATACTTATTAAAATCTCGTTTCTTGTAATTGCGCTTGTAGGCTGCATCAGAAATGAATCTGTAATGAGCACTGATACGAGATAATACCCGAGGACAATTGAAACGCAATCCATTAGGGGCAACAGGTAATTTCTATATCTAGCAACAGCATCCACTTCCACAAGTATCATTCCCTTATTGTAAATTTAAAAAAATAATTATGTAATTTTTTGTAAAATCTTTAATATAAAACTTTCTTTCACCCATATTCACGGATTTTTTCAAATCGTTATTCAAATCAAATTTTTCTGATTATCACTGCAGGAGTATGGGTAATCGAATCAAGGTCTTCAATAGTCACCTTATCAATTTCACTGCCCAAAACCTCCTTGACACTGTGGATTGTTTTCATTTCGGTTGAAAGTGATTTCTGATAGTCTTCGGCAATGTTTGCAATTTTAAGTGCGGTTTCAACATCCATCTTTTCGCTGCAGCCCAATGGTGTTGATCCCATGTTTTCACTGAGTTGGCCTTTTAAATATCCGAAAAATCCATTGTCTGCATCGATGCCTTCGATTGCTATTGGAAGGCCGGTAAAATACTTTCCGTTTTTCATATAGGTTGCATCGGTATCGATAATCATTACACAGACTTCCTTTCCGATTTCATCTTTTATTTCTTTTGCGACCTTTTCGGGATTTTCGGGAAGAAGAGAAACAAATGTTCCAGGAGCGTTGCTCAAATCGATTCCTGCTTCAGAAGCCGGTTTAAGTGCATGCTTTAAACCGTACAGTTGGAGCACGACTTCCTTGTGCGCTTCAGTTTCCTTTGGAAGTTTCCTTAAGTTCCTTATTGTTCTTTTCTTGATTTTCAACAATGGACCTAAAACATATCCCCATAAATACTTGCTCCAAACGACAGTTAGGAATTTTGCGGTTAGGGATGGAGTGTATTTGGCCTCATCGACCAGCCTGTTTTGTGAAACTGAAATGGGGGTCTCTGCAATTACAAGATAATCCTTGTCTCTCATCAGATTTTTTGCAGGTTCAATGATGGAGTTTAAACTGTCATTCGGCTTAATGTAACCTGTTTCAATAGGAATCACGATGTAATCTCCATTGATCACATGCTTTATATTTTCAAGTTCTGGAATAATCATAAAAATCTTTATAAAATTATATTATAAATATAAAATTATAGACTTTTAAATAATTATCTATTGGGACGGTAAAAATATGGAAAGAAAATTTATTACCTATTTTGAAAAACAGGGAAATGATTATACTGATGACCTTATTAAGGCAGTTTGCGACAAACTCGAAGCTTGTGATGATGTAAAAAGAATTATCATTGCTTCATCAACCGGAGAATCAGCATTAAAGTTATATGATGCTATTGGAGATGATGTTGAAATAATCAACGTCACCCATCATATGGGATTCAGCGGTGAAAACGAAGCGGACATTTCAGATGAAATGATTAAGAAATTGGAGAATGTCGGAATCAAAACATACATCGGAGCTCATGCATTCAGCGGAGCTGCAAGAGGAGTTACCAATAAATATGGAGGATTCTCTCCTCTGGATGTTGTGGCTGATACATTAAGGATGTTTTCACATGGTATTAAAGTGGCTGGAGAAATTTCAATCATGGCTGCAGATGCCGGTTTAATTCCTGTCGGTGAAAAAATCATCGCAATTGGCGGAAGAGGTCATGGTGTTGACAGTGCGGTTATTCTGACTCCTGTTAATGCAAAAAATTTATTTGACATGAAGTTTCATGAAATTATTGCAATGCCTAAGGAATAATATCAATAACTTTATATAATATAGTTGCATTTAAATATTAGTTACAATAGAAATATTTAACAATTATTTTAATTAGCCGAGTATGTGGGGTTAAGTTGTGAAATTTATAGATGATGCAATCAAAGAATCCGAAGAACGTATGGAAGAGAAAACACCTGATAAACTCTCTTCTGATATTGACGATGATCTTATAGAATTAATTAAAGAAGCAAAGACTAATATATTTGTTGTTGGTGCCGGTGGAGCAGGAAACAATACCATATCCAGGTTGAATGAAATGGGTATTGAAGGAGCAACAACAATAGCAGTAAATACTGATGCTCAAGATTTATTTTACAGTCAATCAAGTAAAAAAATCCTTCTAGGCAGACAAACTTCAAAAGGTTTAGGCGCAGGTGGAGAACCTTCCGTTGGTGAAGAATGTGCTGAAGAAAGTGAAGATGAAATCAGAGAAGAGTTGGAAGGAGCAGACATGGTATTTGTAACCTGCGGTCTTGGTGGAGGAACAGGTACCGGTTCAGCACCTATCATTGCAAAAATAGCTAAAAAATTAGGTGCATTGACTGTTGCTGTTGCTACCATGCCATTTTCTGCTGAAGGTATTAAAAGAAGAGAAAATGCGGAAGAAGGTTTACAAAAACTTCAGGAAGCTGCAGACACTGTTATTATCATTCCAAATGATAAGTTGTTGGAAGTGGCTCCAAATTTACCATTGAACAAAGCATTCATGGTTTCTGATGAAATTTTAGGCAGAGCTGTAAAAGGAATCACTGAATTGATTACCAAGAAAGGTCTTGTAAGCTTAGACTTTGCTGATATTAAGAGTATCATGGGTGGCTCTGGAATGGCAATGATTGGTATGGGCGAATCTGAATCTGGAGACAGAGCTTTAGAATCAGTTCATGAAGCATTAAGCAGTCCATTACTAGACATTGATATTTCTAACGCTACTGGTGCATTAGTTAACATTACAGGTAGTTCTGATTTAACATTACATGAAGCTGAAAAAATTGTCCAGGTTGTTGCAGACAAATTGGATCCTGAAGCCAACATCATTTGGGGTACTCAAATTGATGAAAGCCTTCAAAATGTCGTTAGAACAACTGTGGTTGTTTCAGGCATTAAGGCCAATTATGCATCAGACGATTTTTCAGATGATGATTATTCAGAAGATGCTGGCCAATCTGAATCATCCAGTGACCAATTAGATGAATTTATTGATGGAATTTTCTAAATTCTATCTTTAATTTTTTTTGTCTAATGCAAAACTTTATTAATGTTTAAATTAAAAATTATTTTATTACTATTATTTTATTATAATTTATAAATTTTTTAATTTTGGGTTATTTAAATGAATGTACAAGAAGATTTTAACAAGTTTATTAAAGATGCAAAAAGAGTATTAAAAGTATCAAGAAAACCTGATTTCGCTGAATACAAGGATTTAGCTAAAGTTTCCGCAATAGGTGTAGTTATAATAGGTGGTATAGGCTATCTCATTGTTTGTTTAGGTTATATTATTGGTTTATAAAACCAATATTTCATTTTTTTTTGATCAATTAATTTTTTTTATTGCACTGTTTTTTCTTAAAAATATCATTTTTTTGAAAAGTTTTATATACTATAATTTATCATAAATATTACTATTATAGAAATCTTATTTTTCAGATATTTTTTTCTGGAAGTAATGGCTTTTATAATATTTTTAACTTAATGTATGATTTTATTAACAAGTAAAAATTTAAAAAATAGGTGAATTTTTCATGGAAGATACTAACAGTTCCATATATGCTCTTAAGACCTCTGCGGGTCAAGAAAGAAATGTTGCTAGACTTCTAGCACGTAAGGCTAGAACCATTGATGGCATAGGCATTTCATCAATTCTTGTTCCAGAATCTTTAAAGGGATATATTTTGGTTGAATCTTCAACAAAAATCGATCTCAGAAACCCTGACTTGAAAGTGCAACATTTAAGAGGGGTTGTTGAAGGTAGTGTAGGCATTACCTTTGATGAAGTAAAAAGATTCTTAAAGCCAGAACCTATTATTTCCTCAATTCAAAAAGGAAGTATTGTGGAGCTTATTTCTGGTCCATTTAAAGGGGAAAGAGCAAAAGTGGTTCGTATTGATGAATCACGTGAAGAAGTCGTTCTTGAGTTAATAGAAGCTGCAGTACCTATACCAGTTACTGTTAAAGCTGATCAAATTAGAATAATTCAAAAGGAGGCTGACTGATGGCTAAAGATACAGTCGAAGTTCTTATCGAAGGTGGAACCGCTACTCCAGGGCCACCATTAGGACCTGCTTTAGGACCTCTCGGTATTAACATGATGCAAGTAGTAGAAGAAATCAACAAAAAAAGTGCTGACTTTGCAGGAATGAAAGTGCCTGTAATAATCAGTGTTGATAGAGATACTAAAGAATTCGAAATCGAAATCGGTACTCCACCAACTACTGCGCTCATCATGGAAGAATTAGGCATCGAAAAAGCTTCTCATGAACCAGGTTTAGACATCATCAATGATGTCCCTATCGAAACCGCTTTAAAAATCGCTAGAATGAAATTCGATTCATTACTCGCTAACGATTACAAAGCAGGTGTCAAAGAAGTTATGGGAACCTGTGTAAGTATGGGATTATCTGTTGATGGTAAAGACCCAAGAGAAGCACAAAAAGACGTTGATGCTGGAGTATACGACGATATTTTAAATGAATAGGTATTGTCGAATTTAAAATTTAAATTAAGTTAATAAATACAGTGTATATGATGTTATAAGTTAATTATAATTGATATACTGTTTTTAATTCATGCAATCGTTTAAGAATTTTTTTCTTGTAATCGATTCTCATGAAACCGAAAAAAATCCAATGAACATAACGTTCATGGGGGATAAATATGACACAAGATGTAGTTAACGCGGTGAAGGAGGCAAAAGAACAATCAAAGCCGAGAAACTTCACTGAGTCCGTAGATATTATTATTAATATCCGTGACTTAGATGTCAACAAGCCAGAAAATAGGTTTAATGAGGAAGTTACTCTTCCTAACGGCCGTGGCAAAGATGTAAAAATCGGAGTCATAGCTGATGGGGAACTCATTGTTCAAGCTAAAGATGCTGGTCTTGACGTCGTAATTAACAAAGGAGATTTAGAAGAGTTCGGAAAAGACAGAAAAGCAGCTAAAAAAATGGCTAACTCTGTTGATTTTTTAGTAGCTCAAGCTGATATGATGCCACTCGTTGGTAGATTCTTAGGTCCAGTTCTTGGTCCTCGTGGAAAAATGCCAAAACCAGTGCCTGCAAGTATCAAATTAGATCCTCTTTTAGAAAGATTACAAAGTACTGTCAAAGTGGGCGTTAAACAACAACCTTCTATTCAAATCGTTGTTGGAAGCCAAGACATGTCAGACGAGGATATAGCTGAAAATGTGGAAACTGTTCTTACAGTCTTAGACCGCAATTTAGAAAAAGGAAGAAGTCAAATCAAGTCCATGTTTATAAAAACAACTATGGGACCAGTAGTGAGGGTGATCTAATGGC
>JAUNXD010000068.1:6281-8188 GCA_030539985.1 Methanobrevibacter sp. | reverse complement strand
CTCCTTTTTCATCATAGACTTTAATGCCTTTGATTAGTTTGTCCGGTTTTGGTGGATTTTTAACATTTAAAATCTTTTCAACAGCTTCAATTGTTGGAATAAATAAACTGCAGGTCACGCTAAGCTCATCATAATCGAAATCACCATAGTCGTCAATATATTCATTGCCGAAATTGCCTTTGTAATTTTGGGCCAACGCATGCAGTTCCCTGCCTATTTTTCCCTGAGTGAAACACTCAGCTGTTGCTATTTTTATCATTTTGATCTCTCAATAACTTCAAAGCATTCATTGTAATGATTTTTGCAACTTCATCTAAGGTGTATGGAGTTACTGGTTCATTATCTCTAATCAGTTTATTTGTTGTTAATACTAAATGGTTTTCTGTTATACCTTGCTTTCTTAACTCTTCAACGGCAGGATTTGATTCATCATACTCTGAAATGTCTTTGATTTCAATATTTTCATCTCCAAATCCAAATATTCCTGCAGTTCCAATGGTTTTGGCACCTCTTTTATGAGCATGTTTGATAATTTTTGCAGCTGTTGGTATTGTATTTCCTCCTGCAATCACAATGATTACAACATCACCTTCAATTAGACCAATATTTTCATCTGTAATGTATTCTGGATAGCTTATAATATTTCTAAATTCTTCTTTATGGGTGCATAGCTGTTTTATGAAATCCGGTTTGTTTTGACCTTCTTCGGCTCCGAGAAGTGTAAAAATTATGTCTCCACCATCGATTTTCTGACCATCGAAGGCAGCTATTGTTTTAGGTCCTCCTCTGTGAATCTGAAGTAAGTTTATTGCAATTCTCAAACCTAATCTTCCGCATCCAATCAAATCAATTCTTCCTTGGGGGACTTGTTTATCCTCCATTTTTTTAATTTCATCTACCATATTATTACCTCAATTCTTCCATTGGTTTTTTATCAACAATTCCTACGTTAACGTCAAGTTCCTTTAAAATATTTCCAAGTGAATATAATCCGGGAATTTCACTTTCGTGATGTTTTAAGTCAATTAATGTAATTTCTAAATTTTTTGCAAGTATGGCCGTTTCCTGCGTTAAGTCTCCGGAAATTAAAATGTCCAAATTTTTATTTTTAGCTATGGCAACATATTCGTTATTTTTTAGCCCAAAACCAGATATGATTCCAACATTTTTGACAATACTTTCATCATTAGGCTTATTTACAATTCTAACATTACTAAAATTATCTAAAATTCTTTTTTTTAATTCACAAAACTTCATGTCTGCTTTACAGACCCTCCCAATATGTGTATTGTCATCAAAATAATCACTAACTTCTAATTTCAAAATGTCTGCTAGTGCATCATTTGCTCCACCATCCATAATGTCCCAATTTGAATGTATTGTGTATGTTGGTGTTTTTGGTATAAATAAAGGTGGATGGTGTGTTATAATTAATGTGTTTTCATAATTTAGGTCATCTTCATGAAATAAATCCATATAAATCTTGATTGATGAAATGTCTTCATTTAAATCGTAATCTTTTTTAAATCCTATTTCATCAAAATCCAGAGCTAATGAAGGAGGAATCTTTTCTTCTATAAATTCAATTATTTCTTTAAGTTTCATTTAAATCAGTTTTGAAGTAATTTTATTCATTTCTTCTCTAATAAGTTCATCTAAATCAAATGGTTTAATTGTTGAGACTTTAAAAGCATTTACATCCACTAATTCAATAAATTTATCAATATTTTTTTCTTTGAAAATGACTTCTTCAAAAAATCCCATTTCACATGCACAGTAAAGTACTCCTTCATTTTCAAGAAACATATTTAACATATTGGTTAAAATACCAATTGTCAATGTCATTGTTCCAGATGTTTTTGTATTAATCCCTTTTGTTTTTATAATTGCCTTATGAGGGGCTTTGA
>JAUNXD010000068.1:0-6271 GCA_030539985.1 Methanobrevibacter sp. | reverse complement strand
TCATCGTTATCTTCTGCTACTGGATCTTCTATTATGAAAGCATCAGCATTGAATTTTGATGATTGTTCAGTAGTTATGCCTCCAAAACCGGTTGTATCAATTATGATGTCTCCGGAATAGATTAAATCTAGATCAGATGAAAAGTTTACATTATTTTTAAGCTCACCACCAATATTTGTGCGCAGCAGCTCTTCCAGGTGGGGATAAATGTCAATGAGTAAAATGTTTTTGTATTTTTCACTTAATTTTTTGACAATCCCAATGCCTGTAAAATATGTTCCAATAACAATTATTTTGCTTTCAACATGAACATTTAGCTTATCAATATACTCAAAAACAGAATTTGCCTTTTTTGAAATGATTTCATTGAAAATATCAATCAATTTAGTTTCGGATTTAATTGTAAATACTTCAGAAGTTATTCCTGTATCGACATTCATTGTCCAACCTTCTTAAAACCAATTTTTTCAAGGGCTTCACAGGCTTCACTGTAAACTGCATCTTCCAGTGATTTTTTATGAATCAGATGTGATGGTGAAGTTCCGGCTGTCAATATCCTTCCTTTATTGTCAATGAAAATCAGCAATGACCCTGAACCCGGAATTCCCAAACGGCCTCTGGCTATTATCAAATCGGCGTCACTTTGGTCAAGTGCCATATATGCTTTTGCAAGTGCGGGAATTCTACTTGTATCTGCAGTGTTTGTATTTATTTGAAGTATTTCGGCTTCTGGAAGACCATAACTTTTCAACACTTCATTTAAAATATTTACCTTTATTCCGTTCTTATTTGGAATATAAATCTTTTTTGCATTTTTAATATAATCCTGAAGTTCGGATATTTCCTCAAGTGTATCTCCGAATCTACAATTGTTTCTTGATTCTTCAAATGCATTTCGTATCATCCTTTCAAATGCCATATTATCATATCTTAAATGCACAGATTAAATAGTTTGAGGTATCAAATCTAGTTTTTCAATAACATTGACAACTTCTGTGTAATTGCCGTATTCCGGAGAACCGACTCCCTTAACCTCATGAGGGTAATTGTCTGCAATTACTGTTGCCAGATTGTTTGCACCGGCTTTAAGTGAAAATTCCACGTTTTCAGGACCAACTGTAGGAGTAGGCATTGTAATTGTAATTTCTGGATACATTATCCTTGTAATTGCTACCATTTTTAGCTGTTCTTTAAGTGGAAATGCAGGATAATCTGCCATTGGTGTTCCTTCATATGGATTGAATCCCATTATTGGTATTTCCTCTAATGTCTTGAAGTTGGAAAGGTAACGTAAATGTTTTATTCTGTCTTTCTTGCTTTCGCCAAGACCTAAAAGCAGTCCTGAAGACAGACCAATTCCGGCTTCACTCACTCTTTTACAGGTTAGTATTCTTTGGTCAAGTGAATCTCCTGGTTTTCTTTGATAGAATACATCTTCATTGATTGTTTCCAAATTGCAGCAGATTGTATCTGCGCCAAGTTCGGCTAAATCCTGAACGGCTTTTTTAGTTAAATCGCCTCCGACATTTACAAGAATTTCCAAATCGGATTCTCCCTTCACGATTCTGCATGCATTCACGGCCTGCTTTCCTTTATATCCATACCCTCCCGAACAGCTTACGCGGGGAATATGTGCCTCCTGAATTGATTTTACTGCAGCCAGTATTTCTTCATTGGATTTGTAAAATGCATTATAATAACCTTTTTCGGATGTTTCTTCTGCAAATCCGCAATATTCGCATCTAGGATGGATTTGGCATTTGTTTGTAAGATGGACTGTAGATGTTAATTTGATTACTTTTGATTGATTGTCTCTTATATCGCAGGCTACCTTGAACAACTTTTCCAAATCTTCATCGTTCTTGATATTCAACAATTCTAAAAATTCCTCATCGCTTAATTCTTGTCCTTGTTCTGCTTTGTCTAATATTTTGTCAATCAATTTAACACCTTATTTGAATTTTTTAATATGTAATAACTCATTTTTTAATGGCTATTTTGCATAACAATTAAAAAATAAGTTAAAAAATTTGTTGGAATGAATCCAACAGTTTAACTTATTCTTCTTTACCTAAATAATCTAGCATGGTAGGTACGAGTTCTGAGAGTGATCCGAAGTTCATTGAGTCTGCGGTACCGAGTAATGCAGCTGGGTTTAGGGCATCATCTATTTTGTCGATACCTTCATCCTGCATCAATTGGGTCACGTTTGACAATGATTCGAATGCCATGCTTTGTGCGAATCCTGCAGGTGCGCCTAAGATTTGTGTTACGGTGTCTCTGTATGCGAGGATACCTGCGTAGGTGATTGCGGTTACTGCGGAACACATGTCACATACTGGTCCTACCATGTTTGCTGGTAGGGTGAATGCGGATCCTCTTGCTTTGGTACCTAAATCCATTAATGTGTCGATGGATGCTTGGTCTGCGAATCCTTCTGCGATGTAGACTTGTCCTTTCATTTCAGGTACTGCACCTGGGTGGTAGGAAGCTACGTTCACGTTTTTGCCGAGGTCTTCGAAGATTTTGTTTAATCCTGGTGTTGGAATGGTACATGCGTGGGTTACGATTGCTCCGTCTTTGATGTCATCTGCGAAGTTTTTGATAATGTCCGGTTGCATTCCTCCTTCTGGTAACCATGTCATTACCCAGTCGGCGTCAGCTACTGCTTCAGAGTCGTCGTTGATACATTTCATACCTAAGTCTTCTGGGTGTGTGAAGTGTATTGCACCTTTGGATGGTTTTGGTACGGTTTCAGCTAATTTGCCTACTTTTTCTCTGATTGCTGGCATTACTTCTTCTGGGTTGCCTGCTTTGTGGGCTGCGATTACTTCTGCGTAATCGAAGTCGTCTACTACTGTGAAGTCTCCGTCGAATATTGGGTCGGATACTACTACTTCGTCTACGCCTGCTAGTTCTAATAATTCTGCACCCATTTCGATTGTGGAGTGGGTCATTGAAATGTTTTCTTTTCCGGTTGCTTCTGCAACTTCACAAGCTCTTGAGAAGTTGGTAATTCCACTTGCAGCATGTGTTCTGTAACATCCTGCACCTAAAATTGCTACCTTAAATTTTTTCTTGTCATCCACAATTTTTTCTTCAATTTTTTCATCTACAGTTTTTGCGGCTACAGCAGTTTCCTTATCTGCGCCACTGAATATTTTTTTAAGTTTTTCAAGCATTTTAAACACCAATTTTATGATAATAAATGAATATCAACTTATTTGTTAATTGCTATCTGCCAATAACAATTAAAAAATAAGTTAAAAATTGTTGATAGGAATCAACAATTAAAACTTATCGTGTTTGTTTTTATTTTCCTAAGTAGTCTAGTACAGTAGGTACAATTTCTGCTAGTGATCCGAAGTTCATTGAGTCTGCGGTACCGAGTAATGCAGCTGGGTTTAGGGCATCATCTATTTTGTCGATACCTTCATCCTGCATCAATTGGGTCACGTTTGACAATGATTCGAATGCCATGCTTTGTGCGAATCCTGCAGGTGCGCCTAAGATTTGTGTTACGGTGTCTCTGTATGCGAGGATACCTGCGTAGGTGATTGCGGTTACTGCGGAACACATGTCACATACTGGTCCTACCATGTTTGCTGGTAGGGTGAATGCGGATCCTCTTGCTTTGGTACCTAAATCCATTAATGTGTCGATGGATGCTTGGTCTGCGAATCCTTCTGCGATGTAGACTTGTCCTTTCATTTCAGGTACTGCACCTGGGTGGTAGGAAGCTACGTTCACGTTTTTGCCGAGGTCTTCGAAGATTTTGTTTAATCCTGGTGTTGGAATGGTACATGCGTGGGTTACGATTGCTCCGTCTTTGATGTCATCTGCGAAGTTTTTGATAATGTCCGGTTGCATTCCTCCTTCTGGTAACCATGTCATTACCCAGTCGGCGTCAGCTACTGCTTCAGAGTCGTCGTTGATACATTTCATACCTAAGTCTTCTGGGTGTGTGAAGTGTATTGCACCTTTGGATGGTTTTGGTACGGTTTCAGCTAATTTGCCTACTTTTTCTCTGATTGCTGGCATTACTTCTTCTGGGTTGCCTGCTTTGTGGGCTGCGATTACTTCTGCGTAATCGAAGTCGTCTACTACTGTGAAGTCTCCGTCGAATATTGGGTCGGATACTACTACTTCGTCTACGCCTGCTAGTTCTAATAATTCTGCACCCATTTCGATTGTGGAGTGGGTCATTGAAATGTTTTCTTTTCCGGTTGCTTCTGCAACTTCACAAGCTCTTGAGAAGTTGGTAATTCCACTTGCAGCATGTGTTCTGTAACATCCTGCACCTAAAATTGCTACTTTCATTTTCTTGTCTCCTTATTTTAATGAACTTTTTCGATAATTTGTTTATTGAAAAAGTGGTTACTACATGAATTTTTAAAGTAGTATATTGCATTTATTTATTACTTAATTGTTATTTAGTATTCAATGTAGTAATATATTTTATTTAAAAAGTAGTAATATTTAAATCTTTACATTATCCTTTATTTAGTATTATTTTTTCTATTATTTTCTCTTTTTAGTAATACTGTTATTACTTTTTGTTTATTTTAATTAAATTTAGTAATACTTTTTAGATTATCATAAAACCTTTAAAAATATATTTTTGGTATGGCTAAATAGAAACTTATTTATTAAACATTTCACTGAAAATATTATTAGTAAAATTAATTTTGGAGAAAATATTCATGTATGATTTAATAAAAAAAGCGGTTAGCGATGATGATGCTGCAATTGAAATATCAAAAATGGATAAAGACATAACTTCTGTAGTGGATGCAATCTCACAACTCACATTGGAAGAGACAATGAAATTGGGAATGCAATTCAAAAGATTTCCTTTAGGCTGTGATTTGACTGAGGTAGTTGCTGGAACATGTGCCTCTGATTTGGAACTGATGGAATTATTGGGCAATTGCCGATTGGCAGACATGATTGGAGCACCGATTCACATTTGTGCATATGCATTTTCAGACATAGCCGAAAAATTTGGAATGAGAGGTGTTGAAGTGATGAGGAAGGTTCATGAAATTGTGGATGTTCCTCTTGATTTGGATCACTTCGGAGAAAATGGTGCAATGAGGCTTCCTAAAAATATTAGTGGGTGTGGGGGTGAATGCTACAATAAGGGTCCTGCATTCACTGAATGTCCACGGGGGAGAATTCATGAACGGTTGATTGACAAGGAATTGGCTGAAAAAGATGACAAGGAAGAATGGATTAAATTGTCTTCTTCTGTTGCTGTGAATGTTACTTGTGAACAAACTGGAGAGGGTCATGCTGCACCATTGAAGGAAGCTGAAGATATTGCAAAATTGGCTAAGGAATATGGCAGGGGTTTGGAATCCATCATGTTTGTTGGTGATGGATATGATGAAGTCATAACTGGTTTTGAAAAATCAATTGAAATAGGTGCAGATGTTATTGTAGTTGAGGGAGGTCCATTCAACAGATGCGAAAACACTACTGAAGCCTTTGCAAAAACAATTGCTGCTGCAAGAATATTGTCTCCGGGAAAAGTTGTAGCTACAAATGGGGCTTATGAAAATGAGGTAAGGGCAGGTTTGAGATCTGGTTTGAACATGGTGATAACTGGTTTTCCTAAAAATCATCATGGATATATGTGTGGTTATAATCCTGGAACTGCAAGAAGGGGAAAGTTCGGTCTTCCTAGAATTATCCAAATAATTAATGAAGAATTTCCAAATAGGGGACTTCCAGTTCAAAAACATGATTTGCTGTCTCTGGCCACTGCCGTTAAGATTGCAGGACCCGATTATGTGTACCCAAGAAAGATTGGTGCCTATCATGTAGGTGATGCTCACTGGGCAACACTTGTCAATTCTAAAATGTATGAAAATATTGAATTAAAGCATACTTTAGATGAAATTGTTGCCTTGGCTGATGGAAATACAATTTCTCTTCATGGGGGAAGGTTTATTTCATGGGTAATTGCCAGTGAACTTGACAAGTATGTTGATGAAATTATAATTTCTGATGTTGATGGATGGGTGTTAAAGAACACTGTTGATAATTTGCAAAACGCTTTAAATGCAACAATCATTGCTGAAAAGGACGATAAGGTTGCAGCGGATACTTCAGATTTTTCAATTGCTTCATCAACAATGATTCCAGTAAAGGAGAATATTTTAAAGAAAGTTCCTGATGCATTGACTATTGTATAATAATACTTTTTTATAAAAAATTATGTTTTTAAGTAGTATTATTTTTATAAAAAGTAATACTATTTTTATTT
>JAUNXD010000299.1 GCA_030539985.1 Methanobrevibacter sp. | reverse complement strand
GAATTTTCTCCATAAACTTAAATAGGTTGTCAAATAATATCAAATAAGGTGATATGATGAATGATTTTGAAAATCAGAAATTTTGCCAATCATGTGCAATGCCTATGACTGATGAACTTTTTGGAACAAATGCAGATGGCTCAAAAAATGAAGAATACTGCATGTACTGTTTTAAAGATGGTGAATTCACTTCAGATATGTCAATGCAAGAAATGATGGACTTCTGTATTGATAAAATGGTTGAAGTACATCCTGACATAGATAAGGATGAAGCTTCAGTAATGATGGCAGAAGTATTTCCTAAGTTAAAAAGATGGGCTGATGATTAATCAAATCAACTCATTTTCTTTTTTTTCTTTTTAAGTTTTAAGTATTATTAATTTCATATTTTATATCATGTGTTCAATAGTAGGCCTTCAAGGTAATTTTAAAGCAAATGATATTATACAAATGTTAAAAACCTCTAAAAACAGAGGGCCAGATTCTTCAGGAATATTTTTGGATGACATCCGCACTGACATTAACCTTGATGAATTTGACGATAAAAATGATTGTGAAATAGCTTTTGGCCATAATCTGCTTTCCATTTATGACAATAACGATAGAATATCAAAACCACAACCTGTAGCCAGCGATAATCTTGTTCTGGTTTTCAATGGAGAGATATATAATTTCAGAACCATGAAAAACTTCTTAAGTAAGGTTGGTGTTGAAGCTGAAATTACCTCTGATGCTGAAGTATTACTCTACCTGATTGATTTTTATGCACAAAAAATAGACCTGCTTAAGGCAGTCCAGTCAGCTATCCGATTAATTGACGGGGATTATGCGTTTGCTGTGTGGGATGGCGAAAACCTTGCTGTTGCACGTGACCCGTTAGGAGTAAAGCCACTGTTTTATGCTCAAAGTGAGGATCTCAAAGGATTTGCATCATCAAAATTGTCTCTCAGGGAAGTTGGCCTCACTGACATTAACACGCTAAAGCCCGAACACATTTTATATAACTGGGAAGATATATCTCCCGCCCAGCCGATTTATGAAAAAGTCTTTGAAGGCGATGTAGCTAAGATAGACAAGATGTTAAGATTGAGTGTTCTTAAGAGAGTTGAAGGATTAAGCGAGCTGGGTGTAATATTTTCAGGTGGTCTTGACAGTTCATATCTTGCACTTCTTTTAAAGGAAATATCCGAAAACATTCCCCTAAAAATAACCCTTTACGCAGTTGGCTCTGAAGGCTCAAAAGATGTTGAAGCTGCAATATATGCGTCAAAATTCCTGAATCTTGATTTGGAGATATGTGAAGTGACCGAAGAATTGGTGCGTGAAGCTCTTCCAGATGTTGTTAAAGCCATTGGTGATGATAACCTGATGAAGGTTGGTGTAGGACTTACAACTTATTTTGCAACCAAAATGGTGGCCCGTGACGGCATAAAAGTTGCAATTTCAGGTCAGGGTGCTGATGAGCTGTTTGGAGGATATAAAAGATACCTTCAAAGCTTTGTTGACGGAACCTTAAACTATGATTTGAGAGTGGATATGTCAAATATGTATCATGTCAATCTTGAACGTGATGATGCATGCTCCATGCTAAACGGCGTTGAATTGAGATTGCCGTTTTTGGATAATAAACTTGTAGAATTGGTCCTAAATATTCCGGACAACAAAAAAATTGTATCAATGCATGATGATATGAGGAAAAGCATTTTAAGGAAATTGGCCTTTGAAGAAGGTTTGGACTATGAAATAGCATATAGGCCTAAAAAAGCGGCACAATATGGAACAGGCATTGACAAGATATTGAGAAAAAAGGTTATTAGGGATACTGATATTTCACAATATCTCGAATAATTTTTTCTACTTTTTGAAATTTTAACTTTAACTTTATTAATATTGAAAAACAAAATATTAATATTATTTATTATTAGGAGTTTATTTTAAATGACAATCGAA
>JAUNXD010000298.1 GCA_030539985.1 Methanobrevibacter sp. | reverse complement strand
TAAATAATTCGTGTTTTAGAATGTTGTAGAATTGTTTTTTAGCCAGTAATTTCTTTGTTTTCTTAAATACTTGTAATGGATAAGATAATTGGTCATTAAGCTTTGTTCTTTTGAAATTTTCTTTTGGAAAAATGAAAGGAACGATTTTATATTTGCTAATTCCTAATTGGTAATTTTGATAACTGTAATATCCTTTGTCAAAGATTAATATGTCTCCTTTTTGGATAATACGTCTTTTTTGCAGTGTTTCCATAATTTCCTCAAAAAGTTTAGAATCATTGGGTGCTCCAGAATGTATTAAAATTGAAACAGGATTCATACTATCGTAATCTAGAACAACAGTGGCTTTAAATCCAATATAAAATCCTTTGGAGGATGAATAACTCCATTTTAAATTCAGAGATGCAAGATGTTTTTTGTCTTTTTATTTCTATTGAAATTAAAATCCAAGTCGATTGGTGTAGAATCAACAATAAAAGTCTTTTTTCCTCTTCTTTTTACTCTATTTTGGTGATTTAATATTCTATTTAATGCTTTAGATAGATTTTCTTCGTTTTGTTGTGAAAAAATTTTGTAAACTTGATCTGCACTTAAAATCTCAGAAATATTGAAGTAATTTTGAAGTTCTTTTCTAGTTTCCAGCTCATTTAAAATGAATGGAAATGATAAAATTAAAAAACAATAAATATTAGAAGGAATTTGAATTAAAAAAATTCAGACCCCTAAATTAGTTTAGTGCTATAACCGCTATAATAATATGCCTTTAAAATCAGTAAATTGTTGATGCTTCTAAAAATAGATGTTTTGTATCAGAGGATATTGCAGGTTAGTATTTGGAATCAAGTTTTTCAAATACTTTTTTAACATTGACCTTTGTTTCAAAACAACCTGTCCTTTCAAGCAAAACCCCTTGAGGGTAAAAATCAGACAGCAACATCATCATCTGGTTTAGGTCCTCATGACATGCAACGCCAAGAACAGTCTGGAACTTGTTTTCCATAACTATCTTTTTAACGAAACTGGAACCCGGAACAATGTACATCTTATATCCTAAAGGTTCCGCTTTTTTCTTTATTACTCCTATTGAGCATAAACCGCATTCAGTGCAGTTCAATCCTTCCTTTTGAAGTGTTGCCGGACAATCCTTATGCCTGAGACAATGTGGTAGGAAGATCAAAGTCTTTTCAGCAGGGATTCTGTTGTACTGCTCCTTGTTAAGGTCATTTCTCACTCTGATTGCAATGTCGTCAATCAGATTGTCGTCCAGCTTTAGGAAATGGGCTATTGTTTTTAATGGTGAGTACAGAAGGTCAACTATATATAACAGGAATCTTGGAAACCTTATCTTGTTTTTCTTGGCTATCAAAAGAGCAAGTATCAGGAATATAATCAGCAATATTATGATGATTATCACTATAAGCACTACCAATTGGCCTAAGAACATGTAAAATGAGTTAATGAACAACATTATTTCAACCTAAAACTCTTCAATGGTGTAATTGTCAAATTCCTTATTCAATCTAACTCCAGTGGGTGTTTTAACAATTTTGAGTCCGGATAAACTGTCGCAGGAACACAATACATTCTGTTCGGGATGGGTTCCGGGAGTGATGTTGCAGTTCAGGTTCACCTCATCACCTATTGAGATGACGGTTTCCAATCGTTTTGTTGATGGATGATCCTTATTCAGAATCACCAATGGTGAGGATTCTTCACGGCTAAGGTAGGCCTGTGACCTTATGGCTCTTTTATCCTTTTTGAAGTTTGAAACGGCTATTATGTCATCTGATTCTAAAAACTGGACGATTTCCTCATTGTCCTGTGTTGCAATGAAAAGCATCTTATCTTCATATGCCACTTTAACCACACCGACCATTCCGGTTTCGCCCTCAAGAAACAGTATCTCATCATTTTTAAAATCAATATTCATAATAATCACTAAAAAAAATAAAAAAGAG
>JAUNXD010000067.1 GCA_030539985.1 Methanobrevibacter sp. | reverse complement strand
AAATGATGTTAGAACTCGCTCAGGCAGAAGCAAAAAACAGAGGCTGTGAAATTACAAAAGTGGTTGCAGTTCCAGGCGTATTTGACATGCCTCTTGTAATCAAAAAGCTATTGCAAAAAGGGGAATACGACGCAATTATCACTCTCGGTGCGGTAATTGAAGGTGCAACTGACCACGATCAAATCGTGGCACAGCATGCTTCCCGTAAAATAGCTGATTTAGCACTTGAATACGATACTCCGGTTGCACTTGGTATTACTGGACCGGGCATGACAAGAATGGATGCTCACAGACGTGTTAAAAATGCAAAAAGCGCTGTTGAAGCGGCCATTAAAATGTGCGACAGATTAAAAGAAATCTAGTGATTAAATGGAAATTCTAAAACCAAACGAATTAAGGGAAAAATTTGATGACCCATGGATTGCACCATATGAGAAAGTCCTTACCATGGTCGATGGCGACAAGGTTGAGATTGTAGAATACCATCCATGCATTTCAGGGTCACATTGGTTATTGAATCAGTACAGAAACAATTCCGAGCTTATTGACTCCGCTTACCGTGACGGAAACAAGCATGTTTACAAATGTCATGTGGGCAGTGCTCCTCTTGATTTGAAAGCCAGTTTCAATGCTGCCGGAATTGATGAAATTGCTATTGACGGCGATGAAGTAAAGGTAACACATGCGGGACTTGCCGGAGCAGGTGTTGGAGCCGGAATGTGTAGAGGAATGGGAGAAGGTGTCAAGTATGTTGAACTTATCCAAGTTGGAGGAGGCTCAAAAGCTGGAAAGGCAACTGTTGTAACACCTAAACTTGAAAAAGTAGTTATCGGTGTTGATGATACCGACACTAAAGATGCAGGTGCAACATGGACAATGGCTCACAACCTTGGTGTTGAGCTTGCAGGTGAAGGATTTGAATATCTGGATCACATTATTGTCCAACTATATCCACACAACCCTCACAAAACCCAAAATTGTGTATCAATTGCCCTTACCTTTGCTGTTGAGGAATCCAAAAAACAGAAATTGATTGACAGGGTCATTGAAATTCTTAAAAGAGATACCTTATCTGATAAAACAGCAATTGCTATTCTGGAAGGTTTGGATATTCCCGAAAAATTAAGAGAATACTCAATCGCAACAAAATCTGGAATGATGGATGTTGAAACTGCAGAATCTGTAGCAAAAGAATTAGATATTCCATTGATTGCAGTTACCGGTGAGCAAGGTAAAGTTGGCGCTCTTGCAGCTCTTGGACTTTATGATGATGTTGAAGAGGCTGTAAAAGCTTATGACAGGTAAATCTATAGAGTTAAACTCTTAGATTTATTACTTTTTTTAAAAATTAAAGTCAAGGAAGTTTCCCTGATTTTGACGAGGAATCTGTTTTATTGATGTTGTATTTTTATCCGTGAATATTATTTCAACAGTGTGATTATCATAATTAAATGTGATATTAGTATTCTTTTTAAATTTAAATGATGTTAAATACTTATTATCAACAGAAATATCATATGTTGAATTCTTTTTAAAGATACCTGATGAATAAACAATTGAATTGTTATCCAAAAAGATTTCATAGGTACATGCCTTTACATCTGTTGGGGAAACGATATATTCCTCATGGACAGTAGTGTTGTCATTTTCATAGCTGTGTGTTATAAGGCTTTCTTCAAACACTTCTTTAAGGCGACTGTTTTGAATCACATTGTTGTCTTCAACGTCCAAAAAGCTTTGAACCTCTTTTGGCAATCTCAATATGTTAGGCTCCCCATCCCTTGAATTGGAAATTATATAAACTTCATCGTCAATTCTTATCGTGTCATTTTCCTTGACACCCAACGTCATCATTGCATCCGCAGGCATCCGTATCTGATCAGATTCATCTTCAATAGCGGTGTCAACCGTATAAGGACCCCTTACTGAAATGGTATTGTCCCTTGGAGAGTCATCGGCATAAATAATTAAATTTCTTGAGTTTGGCTCGATTGACAAAACTCCATTTTCAAAATGGGCTGCCCCTATAAATGTTGAAATCATCAAAAGCAATATGATAATTGAAATGATAAGTGGAAAATGAATTTTAATAAATGACTTTATAAGATTGCCGCTTGGAGTCTTTCTAAACATTACGATGGATTTGACAATAACCTTAACTATATAGTAAATTGCTATGATAATGCCTATAATGCCTATCATAATCCCAACGGCCAATGGAACGAAATTTACGAAAAATATTGTGAACAGTCCTAAAATAACTAAAGACAAACCTACGATGGACATACGGATAAAATACCCGATTTCATCTATCATTATTACACGGCCATTCTTATTAGCACGGCTCATAATTGTCCTTACAACCTCGTTAGCCATCAAATTTAAATCTGAGAGTGGAGACATGTCATGTTCGATTGCACCGATGTCCACTTCAGTTATTGAAATGCCCAATACATCAGCGTCAATAACAATTCCTACATCCACACCGTAGTCCTTTTCAAAATTAATCTTCTTTAATATTTCTTTACGTGCCGCAAACTGACCGCTTAACGGTTGTTCAAATGAAATTTCGGGAAAGAAAAAGTTCAAAAGCGGTTTTGCCGTAAGCTCGGTTACACGTCCACGTGCACGTGCGAATTTTGTTTTGGTGATATCGGTTTTTCCCTCTAAAATAGGCATGATCATTGCTTCTACTTTCTTGGATGTCAAATTATGAATATCCGCATCAATAAAAGCTATAATATCGCATTCGGCCTCTTTATAACCGGTGAATAATGCTTCACCCTTACCCTTGTTGGTTTCATGGGTAATTACACGGGCGCCTGCATTGAGGGCTTCTTGCCGGGTATTATCAGATGATCCGTCATTGACAACGATTATTTCATCAACAAAGGATACTTCTTTAACCACATCAACGACAGTGGCTACAGTATCCTCTTCATTGTAAGCCGGAATAATAACTGAAACCTTTTGGTATTTTTTAGGCTTTTGAGTTTTTATGCCTGCCAGTAAAAATGCAATAATTACTAAAAACCAATACACTTAAATTCACCATTTCTAATTTCTACATTAATAATTTTATGATTTAAATAGTTATAAATGTTATCTTTAAAACATACAAAAAATTATTATTAAATGACCTTAAAAAGTAATTAACATCGATTTAAGGTAGTAATTTGATGATTATTAAGACACTTGAAAAAGAATTGAATCTTGCCGAGTGGCAAGTTAAAAAAGTAATCAAACTTATTGATGATGGAAACACAATACCGTTTATTGCAAGGTACAGAAAAGATGTCACCGGTTCTTTAAACGATGAAACATTGCGTAAATTTGACGAAAGATTAAAATACCTGCGAAACCTTGAAGAAAAAAAGGAAAAAATCATCAAAAGGATTGATGAGGTTGGAAAACTTAGTGATGATTTGAAATCAAAAATCATGAATGCCTCCACACTTGTCGAACTTGAGGATTTGTACAGGCCATTTAAAAGTAAAAAACAGACAAGAGCAACCAAAGCACGTGACAATGGTCTGGAGCCATTGGCAAAAATCATTCTTAAGCAGAATGTTAATCAGAACGTTGAAAAAATAGCCAAAAAGTATGTTACACAGGAAGTCAAAACTCCGCAAGATGCCATTCAGGGAGCACAGGACATTATTGCTGAAATCGTTTCGGATAATTCAACATTCAGAAAGAAAATAAGAAAAAACACTTTCCATACCGGTCAGATTGAAACAAAGGCAAAAGACAAGGATATATCAAGCGAATACGATGTCTATTACAATTACTCTGAAAACATCAAAAAGATACCTCCACACAGGATTTTAGCAATCAACAGAGCAGAAAAAGAGGGAGTTATCAGGGCAAAGATCGTTTGTGATGATGATGAAATCATCAGATACCTAAACCGGCACATGCTTAAAAACATCTCAAAAATACCTGAAAAAATAGAATACAACAAATACACTACACCGATAATCAGGGATGCAGTAAGTGATGCTTACAAACGTCTGATTTCACCTGCAATTGAGCGGGAAATCAGAAGTTTTTTAACTGAAAAGGCTGAAAAGAAATCCATTGAAGTGTTTGCCAAAAACCTGAATCAGCTTCTGATGGAAAGCCCACTGGTCGGCAAAACCATACTGGGCTGGGATCCCGCATTTAAAACAGGATGTAAACTGGCAATCATTGATGAAACCGGCAAGGTTTTGGATACATCTTTAATTTATCCTACCGCTCCTCAAAACAAGGTTAAGGAATCGATTAGGACAGTTCGTGAACTGATTGAGAGATATGACATCAATATCATTGCCATCGGTAACGGTACCGCTTCAAGGGAATCGGAAGAAATCGTGGCCAAAATAATTAAAAATACAAATGTCGAATACATCATCGTCAACGAAGCGGGTGCATCAGTTTATTCAGCTTCAAAATTAGCTGATGAAGAGTTTCCAGACTTCTCAGAAGGTGAAAGGAGTGCCGTTTCGATTGCAAGAAGGCTTCAGGACCCGTTGGCCGAGCTTGTTAAGATTGACCCTAAATCAATAGGTGTTGGACAATACCAGCATGATATGAACCAGAAGCAGTTGAACGAATCACTTACCGGCGTTGTTGAAAAGGTGGTTAATGAAGTGGGTGTAGATTTGAATACCGCTTCGGTAAGTCTTTTGAATTACGTTTCTGGAATTGGTAATACCACCGCCAAAAACATCATCAAATACCGTGAGGAAAACGGCGGTTTTGCAAATAGAAAGGAACTTTTAAATGTTTCGAAATTAGGTAAAAAGACATTTGAGCAGTGTGCAGGTTTCATCAAAATCAACAATCCAAAGTTCCCGCTGGACAATACGACAATCCATCCGGAATCATATGATGCGGCTGAAAAACTTTTAAAAAGTTTAAATTACTCCGTTAATGATATCGGCAATGTCGATCTTAAACTGGATAATGTTGACTTTGAAAAAATCTCAAAAGAATTGAGTGTAGGCGAGGAAACTTTAAAAGACATTGTAAAAGAGCTTAAGAAGCCTGGCCGTGACCCCCGTGAAGATATGCCTAAACCTGTTTTGAGAAAAAATGTGCTGTCAATTGATGATTTAAAGGAAGATATGATATTGCAGGGAACTGTCAGAAACATCGTGGATTTTGGAGCATTTGTCGATATTGGAGTCCATCAGGATGGATTGGTCCATATTTCACAATTAGTTGGTGATAAGTTCGTTAAACATCCTCTGGACATCGTTAGTGTTGGCGATATTGTTGATGTAAAAGTATTGGATATCGACACAAAACGAAACAGAATCAACCTTTCGATGATAATTTAATATATTTTAAAATCAATAATGTAAAGTGAATGAATTTATTTTAGAAGGGATTTTTAGATGACACCAAAGATAATGATTATTCTTGGAAGTGGATCAGATATTGCCATTGCAGAAAAAGCAATGGACATATTGGATAAATTAGAAATACCATACAGTTTAAAAATCGCATCAGCACACAGAACTCCAAATTTAGTTCGTGAAATCGTTGCTCAAGGTACTGATGCTGGAATTGAAGTTTTTATTGGAATTGCAGGACTCGCTGCACATCTTCCGGGTTCAATTGCGGCCTATACACCTAGACCTGTAATTGGTGTTCCCGTAGATGTTAAAACCGGTGGTTTGGATGCGCTGGAATCAATTGTTCAGATGCCATATCCATCTCCAATTGCCACTGTCGGAATCGACAGGGGAGACAATGCCGCAATACTGGCCGCACAGTTTATCGGCCTTCATGATGATGAAGTCCATAAAAAAGTTATAGAACTCAGAAAAGAATATGCAATGAAAGTCATTGACAGCAACGAAAAAATTATTCAGACAATAGACAGACCTTTCATTCAAAATGACTATTTGAGAATTAAAAATCTTGAAATAAACAAATTTGATGTGGATGAAGAAAACAGCGGCTGCAAAAACAGGGACGCTGAAGTGGCAATCATTGTTGGAAGGCAAACCGATGTAGCTACCGCCAAAAAAATAACCAAACTGCTAGACAGGCTTAAAATCACATATGATATGAAAGTGGTTTGCCCTATTAGATCACATAAGAAATTCATCAACTATGTAAAATCCATGAAAAACGCAAAAATTTTCATTGGAGTCAGTTCCAACTCATCCCAGGTAACCGGAGGAATTGTAGGTCTTACCGCAAGACCGGTTATTGGAGTTCCATGTACCAATGAAAACGGTGATGATTATATGCTTACTACCGTCAGCATGCCTCCGGGAGTGCCTGTTGCAACAGTCGGCATAAACAATGGTAGGAATGCCGCAGTCCTGGCAGGGGAAATACTTTCCATAGATAATCCTGAAATTGTAGACCTTCTTGAAAAATTAAAAGACAAAAAAATTACATTCTAGTGATAATATGAACATTAAAGATGAAAAGATAATAGAAATTACAGATGACCTGTCAACTGAATATGAAATTTCTAAAGTTCTAAGGGAGTATCCGAAAGACACTGTCATTGTTAAAAATCCGAAAGGCTTTGACATGCCGGTTGTAACCGGAATCTGTAATACCCGTGCGAAAATCGCAAAATCAATCAACTGTGAAGTTTCAGAGATTACCCAGAAAATCATTGACGCAATGGAAAATCCGGTTGAGGTTACCAAATTTACTGATTTTTCAGATTATGATAATTTAGATATTGATTTAAGTAAAATCCCTATTCTAACCCATTATAAAAGAGATGGTGGAGCTTACATTACTGCAGGCGTTGTTTTTGCGCGTGACCCTAAAACAGGTATTCAGAATGCTTCAATCCATCGTATGATGGTGCTTGACAACGAAAGACTTGTCATCAGGATTGTGCCAAGAAACCTTTACACCTACTTCCAGAATGCACAGGAAGTCGGAGAGGACTTGGATATTGCAATAGCTATCGGAATGGATCCTGCAATACTTCTTGCAAGTACAACTTCAATACCTATTGACTACAACGAAATGGAAGTTGCAAATGCATTCAAGGATGGCGAACTTGAATTAATTAAGTGTGGAGACTTGGAGGTTCCACAGGCAGATATCATCCTTGAAGGTAAGATTTCAGTTACTGAAACAGTTGCCGAAGGTCCTTTTGTCGATTTAACCGATACCTACGACATCATACGTGACCAGCCGGTGATTAACTTAAGTAAAATGCACATCAAAAAGGACAATCCCGCTTACCATGCAATCGTTCCGGCAGGATTTGAACATAAATTATTACAGGGCCTTCCACAGGAACCAAGGATTTACAAGGCTGTTAAGAATGCCGTTCCTACAGTTGAAAATGTTGTTTTAACCGAAGGTGGATGCTGCTGGTTGCATGCAGTTGTATCAATCAACAAACAGACTGAAGGTGACGGTAAAAACGCTATAATGGCAGCTTTATCTGCACACCCTTCATTAAAGCATTGTGCTGCTGTTGATACTGATGTGGACATATTTGATGCTGAGGATGTTGAATATGCAATGGCTACACGTGTTAAAGGCGACCGTGACATCATGATTGTTCCTAATGTTCGTGGATCTTCCCTAGACCCTGTAGCTGAAAGTGATGGAACAACCACTAAAATCGGTGTGGATGCAACTAAATCGCTTAAAACATCGGAAAAATTCGAAAGAGTTAGTTTTGGAGAATAAACTAACTTTTTATTAACTTTTTTTAAAATAATAGTTATTAGAAACATGATATCAAAACTGATAATTACAGTACCGTTTGGAACGACTGATAGGAGTTTAAAAAACTCATATAAACCCATTTTAAATCTAAACCATTATTCCTGATTTACATTTTTATTCAAATAAATGAACTTTTTAAGATGCCAGCAACTTTATGCAAGCCACTGGCGTTGATTTCACTGCCATTACCAATAGATGGAAAAAAGAGATTTCTGATTGATACACATCAAAAATATCGAAATTGCAATACTTTTAGGATACTAAAGTATTAACTAATATATTTGCAAATTAAAAAATATTTCAAAATCCCTCGAAATCAATACTCCAAAAAAGTCAGATTCGCAAAATTTCAAAACTTCATCTAGAACTTATAAAAGTAGCTATGCCAGCAACTAATGTATTAACAGATAGAACTTTTGATGAATGAAATTGATTTAAAAACCAATAGTAGTTAAAATTATGAAGGCATTCTTCAAGTATTTGGGTTGTTGGATTTGTTGTGAAAATAAAAAAAGTACTGCCCACAAGTACCATTACCCACATAACTTGCATTAATACGGTCATCGTTGGGACGATA
>JAUNXD010000297.1 GCA_030539985.1 Methanobrevibacter sp. | reverse complement strand
AGGATGTGCTTGACAGGCCGGATTATAATGCTTTAAGAATGGAAAATTGCCAGATGCTTAACGATGAAGGGTTTATGAGAGCCGTTTGGCTGATTTTAAATGAAGGATTTGAAGTTGCAGCTTTAAATATTGATAAACTTTTGGAATTAAATCATTAAGTGAAAAATATGAATGTTAAGGAAAGAATTTTAAAATTGAACCAGGGACATGCCGGCAAGAGCGTTGAAATTGATGATTTGCTTTTAACAATCATTACCAGATTCCAGCTCTTTGAACCTTGCAGGTACCTTTCAGAAGACGAGGAATGGTTGGATGTCTGCATTATTTCTCTTGAGGACAATGATGTTTCACAGCCGTTGTGCATCAAAAAAAGTGAAATCACCACATTCGGCATTTTCAACCGTGAAGAAATTGAATTCATTTCTCCACAAACCGAAGCAGAGGAATTGTATCAATGAGGGAATATTTCTTTGATGAGGACTTTGATGTGGAAGAGGTCACATTGAAGCTCAATGAGGTAATGTCTAGATGGTCAGTCAAATTTTTAGATATTATCGGTCCCAACTGGGTAGTGTATGACTGGGATATGGAAGTAAAATGTGTATTCCGCTTTCAGGTCGATTTCAGCGACATCGAAACCAGAATAAAATTAGAGGATTTGAAATTGAATGTAATTCACCATATAGAATCCCTAAAGGATGAAACTACTTACAGGGACAATTTAATAACATCAATTTTTTTAAATTGAACTTCCCCGTCGTGTTAGACGACGGGGATTCGCAAACCCCAAAATATTATTTTTGAGGAATTTTTACTGCACCGTCGTCCCGACGATTTTCTAATCCTTTATCAAGGATGTTTTTAGCCGCATTCAAATCACGATCATGATGAGCTGGACAATGCGGACAGTCCCAGTCTCGTATTTTAAGATTTCCGATTCCGCTGATTTTTTTGTTTCTTTTTTTACAGTTGCTGCAGATTTGAGTGGATGGAAAATTACGTGGAACTTTAACAAATTCTACATCTTCATCTTCGCATTTGCGTTCTAATTTGTCTATAAAAGATCGGGGTGCGTTTAATTGTATGCCGTGACTTAAGTGTTTGTTGTGTTTCCATGATATGACGTTTTCATTTTGAACTGCAACAAAGGAACTGTTTTTAACAATATACGCTGCATTTTTATTGTAGTAATCCTCTCTTTTGTTTATTAGTTTGCGCATCCATTTGTTGTATAATCTGCTTGATTCCTCGTATCTTATAGAACCTGGTTTGCGGTGGTCCATGTCTTTTTGATATCGTATGATGTTTTCTGTTTCCTCGTTTAGGCAAAGATTGGGTATCTCTTCACCATTGGATAGGACAGCTAGTTTACTGCATCCGATATCAATTCCCACTTGCATTAGCGGACCGGTTATTGGTTCTGGAATGTGTATGTATTCCATGTTGAAAACTGCATAATAAGCATCAGCCACTCTTTTAACGGTAACATGCTTGATTATTGCTGTGGAATCTTTTGGGTTGCTTCCTTGTATTAGTAGTTCCCGGTATTTGGCTAGTTTTATTTTGTAATATCCTTTTTTGTTTTTGGTTATTCTTACGTTATTATTGTTGTTCATTATCCTGAATGTAAATTTTTTTGCTTTTTTACGTGTTTTTAAAACTGGATACGCTGATTTTAAATCATGATCATAAAATCTGTTAAAAGCGTTTATAAGGTCTCTTTGTGCCTGTTGTCTGCTGCTTGATTCAGCTTTTTTTAAAAAAGGATATTCCTGTCTTAACATTTTTAAAATTACACTACATGAACTGTCATTGACTTTTACTTTATCATCATAACCATGTTGAATCAGTAATCTTCTAAAATTGTTTATAAATTCCAGTTCCTCATCATAGATGAAACGGTAAATGCCTATGTTGGATTCGATTTTGTTAATGCTGGCTGTTTTTTCTCCATAATCATTTTTATCCACTTTA
>JAUNXD010000296.1 GCA_030539985.1 Methanobrevibacter sp. | reverse complement strand
ACCTTCATTTAATTGAATCGTAAAAATAACGAGGAAGAAATAAAAAATAACAAATATCAATAAGTTAAAATAAAAATAAGAAGTAGAATGAAGTTATTCTACTGTTACACATTTTGCCAAGTTTTTAGGCTTGTCTGGGTCATGACCCTTTTCAAGAGTAATGTAATATGAAATCAATTGTAAAGGCACAACATAAACCAATGGCGCAATAATCTCTTTGACTTCGCTGTTTATTGCGATTACATCATTGGCAGTTGCCTTAAGAGATTCATCATCAGCAGAACCTACAGCCAATACAATAGCTCCACGAGATTTTACTTCCTCAAGATTGCTCATGGTTTTTCTATAATTGTCCCCCGGAGGAATGACAACCACTACAGGAATATTCTTATCAATTAAGGCTAATGGCCCATGCTTAAGTTCACCTGCAGCATATCCTTCAGCATGAATATAAGTAATCTCCTTGAGTTTGAGAGCCCCTTCCAAAGCTGTCGGATAGGTGTAACCCCTTCCAAGATAGAAAAAGTCACGGGCAAAATTATATCTTTTGGATATCTCTTTGATATACTCGACATCGCTTAAAGATTCTTCAATGAATTCAGGAACTTTATTCAGCTCTTCTAAAAGCTCATGGTTTTTAGACATCAATGCTGCGAACAGATAAATTGCAGTCAATTGCGCAACATAAGTTTTAGTTGCTGCAACACCAATTTCAGGACCTGCCTGAGTTTGGATTACATACTTTGCCCGTCTTGTAATGGATGAACCTGCAACATTGACTATGCCCAATGTTTTTGAAGTCTCATTGGCCACATCCAAAGCTTTAAGGGAATCGGCAGTTTCACCAGACTGGGAAATGAATATTACCAATGTCTTATCGTTTAATGTATTTGCTGAGTATTTGAACTCGGAAGCAAGAATGACATCAGTTGGAATTCCCACAAGTGATTCTATTAAGTATTTTCCGGTTAATGAAGCATGATAGGATGTTCCGCATGCAACAAAGCATATTCTTTGAATATCTCCGACATCGTCAATGATTTCCTGAATATTATCCTTTTGAGTCAGAGTATTTCTAACTGCAATAGCCTGCTCATTAATCTCTTTAATCATGAAATGATCATATCCTTCCTTTTCAGCCATTTCAGGTGTCCAGTTAATGGTATCAACTTCCTTGTTGACAACATTATCGAATTCATCATGAACAACAACACCATCCTTATCCAAAATGACAATCTCCCCCTTTTCAGGATAGATTATATCACGGGCATATTTTAAGATGGCTGGAGAATCGGAAGCAAGGTAATAGCCTTCTTCGCCAAGACCTACAATCAATGGTGAGTCCTTACGTGTTGCAACGATTTTATCCGGTTCGTTGACTGATATTGCCGCAATCGCATAAGCACCCTCAATGATTTCAATGGTTTTTCTAACTGCATGCTCAAGGTCGAACTTTTCATCCATGAACTTTTGAATCAGATGAGGAATAACTTCCGTATCAGTATCTGATTTAAATACATGACCTTCAAGAATCAGTTTCTCTTTGATTTCCAGATAATTTTCAATAATACCATTGTGAACTACAGCTACAGTATTATTTTCATCAACGTGAGGATGTGAATTCAACTTTGACGGATCTCCGTGTGTTGCCCATCTGACATGAGCAATACCGAAGTTTCCAGGCATGTCTTTAAGGTCCAATTTTTTATCCACTTCCTTTATTTTTCCCTTATCCTTTTTGATGTGGATTTTGTCATTATAAAAAGTAGCCAAACCAATGGAATCATATCCCCTATATTCTAATTTGGATATGCAATCAAATAGAATAGGCGCTACATCATTTTCTTCCTTTAGTATGCATCCGACAATTCCGCACATAACAATCACCTTTGATACTCGTAGATATCCTTATACATTTTTACAACATCCCCAATAATCATGATTGCAGGGGTGTTAATCTTTTTATCTGCAATATC